>JANNFW010000212.1:0-1793 GCA_031380235.1 Rhodoferax sp.
CAGCCGTGGTATTCGTCGCGCAGGTAGATGTAAATTTTTTCGATGCCCACAGCCCAGGCAGCGATCAACATACCCTCCAGAAATCGATGCGGATCGCGTTCCAGGTAGGTACGGTCTTTGAAGGTGCCCGGCTCGCCTTCATCGATATTGACTGCCATCAGTCTTGGCCCTGCCTCGTTTTTGACGATACGCCATTTACGCCCTGTGGGAAAGCCCGCGCCACCCAGACCGCGCAAGGACGAGTCTTCCATCGTCTTGATGACTGACTCCAGGTCGCGCGTACCCGAGATGCAGGCATTGAGCAGCACATAGCCACCACTGGCAAGGTAGTCCACCAAACCGATGAAACCGGTGGGTGTATGTTTCACCACGTCTGCTTTGACTGTCTCAAGCACTGCGTTGCACGTCGCGCGAGGCACCGGGTTTTGGCCCACCACCGAAGCGGGGGCCTGTTCACATCGGCCAATGCACGGCGCTGCAATCACTCGCACATCCCGCCCGAGCAGCGCAGGCAGCTTGGCAAGCAATTCTTGCGCTCCCGCCATTTCACACGACAAGCCATCGCATACGCGCACGGTGAGTGGCGCAGGCGAGACCTCGCCTTCTTTCACCAGGTCAAAGTGATGATAGAACGAGGCGACTTCATAGACTTGGGTTTGCGACAGGCGCATCTCGTGCGCCAGCGCGGCCAAGTGTGCAGCGGACAGATGCCCGAAACGATCTTGAATTTTGTGCAGGTGCTCGATCAACACATCGGCTTGACGCGATGCGTTTCCAAGCAGCGCTTGCACCGCTGCCAAGGCCGATGGATCAACTCGGCGACCTTTGGGAGCCTGGCGCTTGCGTTCTCTGACTTGGCTTGCAGCCGCCGTGGCTTCCACAGCTATCGGAATGACGGGGTGATTCATGGGCACAATTAAATCATGCGAGCAGGGCCGACCCGTCGCGCCCTGCGCAGGTCAGATCACGTTCTCAGCCCGCAATTCAGCAATATAGGCCGCGCCATAACCCAGCTGAGTTAGCACTTCGTCGGTATGCTCCCCCAACAGCGGCGAGCGCGTCACATCGGTGGCGCTGTCAGACATTTTGATTGGATTGCCCACAGTGAGGTACTTGCCACGCTCTGGGTGATCCACTTCCACAATCGTGCCCGTAGCGCGCAGCGCGGGTTCCTCGGCGATTTCTTTCATCGACAAAATCGGCCCGCAGGGGATGTCGTATTTGTTCAGGATATCCATCGCCTCGAATTTGGTCTTGGTCATCGTCCATTGCTCAATGCGCGCAAAGATTGCTTTCAAATGCAGCAGGCGCGCGGCAGGCTTGGCAAAGGCCTCATCGGTGATCCAACCCTCTTCGCCAATCACTTTGCACACGGCTGGCCACACCGCCGCTTGGGTGATGAAGTAAATGTAGGCGTTGGGGTCTGTCTCCCAGCCTTTGCACTTCAAGATAGAACCGGGCTGGCCACCGCCCGACGCGTTGCCCGCGCGCGGCACGGCATCGCCAAACTTGCTGTCAGGGTACTGGGGGTACTCGGTCATGACCCCTGTACGCTCCAGCCGCTGCTGATCGCGCAGCTTGACACGGCACAGGTTCAGCACCGCATCCTGCATAGGGGCCAGCACCTTCTGTCCACGGCCGGTGGTGTTGCGCTGGTAGAGCGCCGCCACAATGCCCAGCGCCAAATGCAGGCCGGTGCCGCTGTCGCCGATTTGCGCGCCGGTCACGATGGGCGGGCCATCGTCAAAACCCGTGGTGGATGCCGCACCGCCGGCGCATTGCGCCACGTTCTC
>JANNFW010000291.1:0-1600 GCA_031380235.1 Rhodoferax sp.
CCCACCGGAGCCAAAGGCATGAACCTGGCAGCCAGTGACGTGAAGTTTTTATCCAGCGCGTTGATTGATTTTTACCTTGAGAAGTCAACAGCAGGCATTGACAACTACTCGCAGCGCGCACTCAAACGCATCTGGAAGGCCGAGCGCTTTTCATGGTGGCTCACGTCGCTGATGCATCGCTTTCCTGACAGCGAGGGCTTTGGCCAAAGATTGCAGGAGGCCGAGCTGGACTATTTGGTGAATTCCACGGCAGCCTCAACCACACTGGCGGAGAACTACGTGGGTTTGCCGATACTTCAATGACGTGGCATGTCAACCAAATACGGGGAATGTCTCAAACTCGCCTCTGAACAATTTCGCCGTATCGGCATAGCCCATCCAACCCTTGGTGAGCGTGGCATAGACGCGGCGAAAGTCGGTTGTGTGCATCAGGTTGTCGCCCGCGTCCAGGCGTGTCAAATCTACCTTCTGCCCGTACTGGCCGCCCTTGACTTGCTTGCCGATGATGAACATGGTGTTGGCCGTGCCGTGGTCGGTGCCCTGGTTCGCATTTTCAGGAACGCGGCGGCCAAACTCTGAAAATACGAGCACGCTAACCTTGTCTGCCTTGCCGATACGCTCCATGTCGCGCATGAAGCCCGCAATCGCATCTGATGCATAGCTGAGCAGGCGGCCATGCAAGTCGGGCTGCTGAACGTGGGTGTCAAACGCATTGTTGCGAAAGCCGGTGTAGTAAAGGCGCGTGGGCAGGCCCGCATCAATCAACGCGGCGACTTTGGGCAGGCCAATGGGAACGATGCCGTAATCAGTCGGGGTTCGGTAGCGCGCCCAGGCCTCACGCACGAGGGCGGATGCCTGCACAGCGCTTTGCGCGGCCTCGCGCAGGTAGGCGCGCGATGGGTTCGGGTCGCCCTCAACCTGGGTTACGGCATCCAGCGCGCTCTTGGTCTGAAAGCTGGTCTTGCGCGCAAAGCGTTCGGGCTCGTCAAACACCACGGGCACATGAACCTGGCTGTTGACCGCCAATGACTGCGCCGTGTCGATGTTGACAATCAAATTCGGCGTGGGTTGGGGTTGCAGCGCATCGCCCAATCTCCCAACCCAGCCATACTTTTCGCCGCTGTTCGGCGCGGCAGTATGCAAATACGCCATGGACGTGAAATGCGAAAACGAAGGCTGCTCATAGCCGCAGCCATGCATGACGGCCAGCTTGCCGTCTTTGTAGAGCCGATCAAACCCGGTCATCCCCGAGTTCCAGCCGAAGTGATCGTCCAGCTTGAGCAGCTTTTGCGGTCGGATGCCCAACGTCGGGCGGTGCCGGTAGTAGGCATCATCCCCATAGGGTACTAAGGTGTTCAAGCCGTCATTGCCGCCAGACAGCTCCACCACCACCAAAATTCGATCCTGAGCGGCGGCAATCTGCGCCAGCGACTGCGCCGCATGCCCGAGTGCCATCGTACCGAGTCCAGCGCCCAGCAAGGCTCTACGGCTGATGAGCGATTGCTTCAATGTGTTAACAGCATTCATTTCCAGACCTCAGCCCAATTGATATTCGGGCAGACTCATGATGAGGTGCACCAGCAGGCGCAGTGGCTCTTCC
>JANNFW010000385.1:0-2990 GCA_031380235.1 Rhodoferax sp.
GGCAAGCTGCACGGCTTTGATGCCCAAGGCAAGCGCATCCATTGAACCGCTTTGCCTTTGCACACCACACATCTGCTCCCACCTCCCTAGCCAAATATCTCGCGCTGCACGCGAACGCTATTCGACGAGCTCAGGCAAGCGGTATACAGCTATTAATTCAATAGCGCTTATCGCAGGAAATACGCCGCCTACAGGCCGAAATCATTTAAATATCGAAGTGGTGCATCGTTTGCGCACCTGTGGGCGGCGAGGCGAAGAATCGCGTGAGCGTTTCTTTGACGGTTCTGAAGGCAATTTCCTCCCACGGGATTTCCGATTCGTGAAACAGCTTGGCCTCAATCGTTTCGGTGCCAGGGTCAAACTGGTCGCTGGTCAGCCGGGCGCGGTAAAACATGTGAACCTGGCCCACGCGGGCCACATTCAAAATCGAGAACAGGCCTTCCATCTCAAACTGCGCCCCGGCTTCTTCCACCGTCTCACGCGCCGCGCCCTCGGCCAGGGTTTCGTCCAGCTCCATAAAGCCAGCTGGCAGCGTCCACTTGCCAAAGCGCGGCTCGATATTGCGTTTGCACAGCAACACCTGCGCGCCCCAATGCGGCACGGTGCCCACCACGTTGAGCGGATTTTCGTAATGAACGGTGTGGCAATTGGGGCAGACGGCGCGGTGTTTGGTGTCGCCGTCATCGGGGATTCGGTAGACCACGGCAGTGCCGCAGTTTTTGCAGTGTTTGATGGGAGAGCGTTGCATCAACACAGTTTAGTTTGAAAACAAAAAAGGCCCCCGAAGGAGCCTTTATAAAGCACACAGTAAATCGCCGAATAACTTAAGCCTTTTTGGCCGTGCCCGCTTTGCCGTATTTCTCGATCAAAGCCTTGGCGCCATCAAGCAGTTTGCGGCCTTCAAAACCGCGTTTGTCCATGTCTTGCACCCATTCGACTTCCAGCGCGCGAGATTTGCGGCGGAACTCCTGCGCGTCGTTGGCACTCATGGTGAAGATAGTATTGCCACGGTCAGTGGCAGACTTGCGGCCTGCGGCATCGCCCGCCTGCTGGGTTTTGCCAAGCCAGCCTGAAGTCTCAAGCCCCGAGTTGGCATCGATCACTTTCTTCAAATCAGCGGGAAGTGAGTTGTATTTGGCCTTGTTCATGGCCATAACGAACGTTGTGGTGTAAAGCGCACCGCCAGCGGGGTCAAACTCGGCTGAAAACTTGGTCAACTCTTGGACCTTGACCGAGGGCACGACTTCCCAGGGAATCACGCAGCCAGTGATGGTGCCTTTGCTCAAGGCATCAGGAATGCTGGGAAGAGGCATGCCCACAGGTGTCGCGCCGAGGGCTCCCATCAGCTTCGTGACTTGCCGGGTAGGTGCCCGCATCTTTAGGCCCTTCATATCGTCGACCGATTTCACGGCCTTGTCCACGGTGTGGATCACGCCCGGGCCGTGCACTTGGAGGGCCAAGAGCTGCACTTCCTTAAACTCATCGGCCGCAAAGGTTTGCACGTATTCCCAATAGGCTTTGGAGGTGGCCTCGGCGTTGTTCATGATGAACGGCAGCTCAAACACCTCGACGCGTGGGAAGCGGCCTGCCGTGTTGCCGGGCAACGTCCAGACCACGTCCACCACGCCATCGCGCGCCTGGTCGTACAACTGCACGGGCGTGCCGCCCAACTGCATGGCGGGGTAAGCTTCAAACTTGATGCGGCCGCCCGAGTCTTTCTCAACTTTGTCCATCCACGCCTTGTGCATGTTCAGCCACACATTGGACGTGGGGGCCATGAAGGTGTGGAACTTGAGGGTGACGGTGGCTTGCGCCATCGACAGGGCGGGCGCGGCCAGTGCGGCGGCTCCAGCAGTTTTGAGAAGGGTGCGACGTTGGATCATCAGAGCTCTCCAGGAAATAAATGGAAACGAAGTGCAAAAAGGCTGGCAGTGACAGTAACGGAAATTACCGGACGGTGTTGACCGGAATTACCCTCAATGCCGAAGTTTCAAGTGATGTACTTCACCAGCCACAGCGAGATGCCGGGGAAAAACAGCAACAGCAAGGTGCGAAACACATCGCTGATCAAAAACGGCATCACGCCACGGTAACTCTCAGCAATCGGCACGTCTTTGGCCAGGCTGTTGACCACGTAAACGTTCAGACCGACGGGCGGTGCCAAGAGGCCAAAGCCCACCGTCATCAAGACCATGATGCCAAACCAGATCGCCAACGATTCCTTGGGCATGCCAAAGTCAAGGCCCATGACCATCGGGAAAAAGATGGGGATGGTCAGCAAAATCATCGACAGCTCGTCCATCACCGCGCCCAGCACCACGTAAAACAGCAAGATGGCTGACACCACCATCAACGGCGACAGGCCCCAGCTCAAGACCAAGCCGGAGAGTTGCGCGGGCACCTGGGTAAGCGCCAGCGCGGCGTTCATCAAGTCGGCACCCAGAAAGATCATGAAGATCATGGCCGAGCCTTCCGCCGTTGCGTAGAAGCAAGTTTTGAGCTTGTCCAGCGTCAGTTCGCGCTTGAGTAAGGCCGCTACAAAGGTCGATGCCGCACCCACTGCCGCGCCTTCTGTAGGCGTGAAAAGCCCGCCGTAAATGCCGCCGAACACGATCACGAAGACGATGCCAATCGGCAACACCCCCGCGAGAGTTTGCAACGTGATTTTTTCGCTCACTGAGTCGTTGTGGGGTGCTTGACCCGGCACCAAGCGCACGTAAATGGCGATGGCCACCATGTAGCCCAACATCGCGATGATGCCCGGCACCATCGCTGCCGCAAACAGCTTGGCAATGTTTTGCTCCGCCAAAATCGCATAGATCACCAGCGGAACGGAAGGCGGAATCAAGATGCCGAGCGTGCCGCCCGCCGCCAGCGTACCGGTGGACAAGCGCCCCGAATAACCGTGGCGCTTCATCTCGGGCAAGGCGACCGACGTGATGGTGGCCGCAGTGGCCACTGACGAGCCGCAGATCGAGCCAAACGCCGCG
>JANNFW010000389.1:0-2511 GCA_031380235.1 Rhodoferax sp.
GTGCCGCGCAACTTGTGGACACCAAAATCCGCTGCGCAGGCACGCCACCGCTGATCAACCCATCAATCGCCGCAATGCGCTCCGCCACGCTGAATGAAGGCCCCTCGCCCGTGGTGCCAAACGGCGTCACGCCAACGCAGCCCGCGTCCAGCAACTTAAGCGCGTGCATCGCGAAGGCGGGGATGTTGATGTCTAAATTCGCATCGAGCGGGGTGAGCAAGGCGGGCCAGATGCCGCAATAGGGGACGCGGTGGGTGACGCGCTGAGGTATGGTGGGGGTTGTCACGTGAGCCTTTCGAGCATGAAGGGATTAATTTTGCATCACTCCCTTTACTCGCTCACCTGCACGACCAAGCGCCAGCACCTACATACGACATGTGAAGTCAGCGCGAAGCTCGTTTTGTAGAGACAATTGCCGCACTGTTTCACCGGTGCGCCGCATGTCTTTCCAAGCTCTCACACCTATCGCTTCCCTGTTCAAACGCGTGTTGGCAGCATCCTGGCCCGTGCGTGTGGCCGCAGCGCTGGCTGCTTTGGTGGTATTGGGCGCGCTGGCGTTGGGTTTGGCTACGCTGGTGGTCTACCCGCAACTGCCGGCGTTGGACACGCTCACCCACTACCAGCCCAAGCAGCCGCTGCGTGTGTTCACGGCGGACGGCGTGCAGATAGGAGGCTTTGGCAGCGAGCGGCGCGTGTACCAGCGGATCGATCAAATTCCCAAGCTGATGAAAGACAGCCTGCTTGCCATCGAAGATGCACGCTTCTACGAGCATGGTGGTATTGACCCGATCAGCGTTGCGCGGGCGACGGTATCGATTCTTTCTGGCGGAATGGTGCGCCGCGTGCAAGGCGGCTCCACCATCACGCAGCAAGTCGCACGCACTTTCTTGCTCACCCGCGAGCGCACGGTGTCGCGCAAGTTTAAAGAAGCGCTGCTGTCCTTGCGCATTGAGTCTGAGTTGAGCAAGGACCAGGTGCTAGAGCTGTACATGAACGAGATTTATCTGGGTTCGCGTGCCTATGGTTTTGAAGCGGCGGCGCAAACCTACTTTGGCAAAACCTTGGCCGCTTTGAGCCCTGCCGAATGCGCCATGCTGGCGGGTTTGCCGCAAAACCCGCACCACGTTAACCCCTTGAGCAACCCAGCGCGCGCGCAGGCACGCCAGCGTATCGTGCTGGCGCGTATGTTCAAGCAAGGCGTGGTGAATGAGGCGCAGTACGCAGCCGCCAAGGCAGAGCAACTGGTGATCCGCAAATCTGACCTTACAGAAGTGCACGCAGAGTTTGTTGCCGAGACGGCCCGCCAACAGGTGTTTGCCCAGTTCGGCGAGAAGGCTTATACCCAAGGCTTTGATGTCGTCACCACCCTCGTCGCCGCTGAGCAGCAAGCCGCCTACCAGGCCCTGCGCCGCACGCTGATTGAGCACGCCCAACGCCAGGCGTGGCGCGGCCCACAAGACAGCGAGGACCTGCCCACACGCTTGCCTGACGACGACCCTGCCATTGCCCAGGCCTTGAGCAACACCGACGATGACGACGACCTGCGCGCCGCCATTGTGACTGCGGCCAGCCCCACCGCCGTCACCGCAGTGTTGGTCTCGGGTGAAATCATCAAAATCGACAAGCCCGGCCTGCGTCTCGTACAGGCTGGGCTGAGCCCCAAGGCCGCCAAAGCGTTGACAATCAAGCGCGGCTCCATCGTGCGAGTCATGCAGCAGGGCAAGGGCTGGTTGCTGACGCAATGGCCGCAAGCCGAAGGGGCCATGGTGGCCCTGAACCCCACCACTGGCGAGGTGCGGGCCTTGGTCGGTGGTTTTGATTTTGCGCAAAACCAGTTCAACCACGTCACGCAAGGTTGGCGCCAACCCGGCTCCAGCTTCAAGCCGTTTATCTACGCTGCCGCACTGGACCACGGCGTGATGCCCGAGACGCTGGTGAACGACATGCCGCTTGCTGACTTGGGCAAATGGAACCCCGGCAATTCTGACAGCAGCACCGATGGCCCGATCACCGTGCGCGAGGCACTGGCGCGGTCTAAAAACCTGGTCACCATCCGGCTGGTGCAGTTGCTGGGCGCACCGGCCATGCGCGCGTGGACGGCACGCTTTGGCTTTGATATCCAACGCCAACCCGACAACCTGACACTGGCGCTGGGCACCGGCGCCACCACACCGCTGCAACTGGCCAGCGCTTATGGTGTGCTGGCCAATGGGGGTTACCTGCTGCCCGCCACGTTGCTCCGCAGCGTGACCGACAGCAAGGGCCAGCTCGTTTTCAAAGCGCCTGCGAATACGCCCAACGAAGGCTTGCGGGTGATCAGCGAACGCAACGCTTTTGTCACTAACAGCCTGCTGCAAGAAGTCACCCGATCAGGCACCGCCGCGCGCGCCCAAGCCACGCTGAAACGCCCGGATCTGTATGGCAAAACGGGCACCACCAATGAAGTGTTGGACGCTTGGTTCGCAGGCTTTCAACCGGGCTTGGTTGCCGTGGTGTGGCTGGGCTATGACG
>JANNFW010000415.1:0-3435 GCA_031380235.1 Rhodoferax sp.
GCCACCGCGCAAAGTGGCAGAAGGCCAAGAACCGGAAGACCCACGCGCCGAGCTGGTGCGCCGCCTGTTGGAGTACGAGCAGATGAAGCTGGCCGGGGCCAAGCTCAACGCCATGCCGCAAATGGGCCGCGATTTTTTGAAGGCGCAGGTGTTCATCGAGCAGTCGCTGCAGCCGCGCTTCCCGGATGTGAATGTGGTCGACCTGCAAGAGGCCTGGGCCAGCATCATGCAGCGCGCCAAGCTGATTCAACATCACCAGATCACCCGCGAACAGCTCTCAGTTCGAGAGCACATGAGCATCGTTCTGCGCTACCTGCAAGGCAAGAAGTTCATCGAATTCGAGAACCTGTTCGACATCAGCAAAGGCATGCCCGTGCTGATCGTCACCTTCCTGGCGCTGTTGGAACTCGCCAAGGAAATCCTGGTGGAGATCACCCAGGCGGAGGCGTTTGCGCCGATTTATGTGCGGTTGGCCTTCACGCAGGCGCACTGAGGCGGCTTGGTCAAGCGGGCGCGGCTGACTTCACGTACTCCTCATCGTCGACGGGAACGCCACGAATGATGTCGTTGCCTACCAACAACCGGGTGAACGAGTAGCCGGCCTTTTGTAGCACCCGCGCGGACGCGGTGTTGCCCGATGTCACCGTCGCAACCAACCGGCACACCCCCTGGGCTATCAGGTGCTGTGTCGCTGCGGTGACCGACTCTGTTGCGTAGCCTTGCCCCCAAAAGCTGTCAAAAAAGTAGTATCCAACATTGATCGCTTCAAGCTCGCGGTTGACTTCGGCATCGACTCTGCCCAGGTAAGTACCGTCGGCCACCCGGCGAACTGCCCACGTCGCCCATGCAGTCTGGCCGTCAGGGGCTATCCGCGTCTCAATCCCGCGCCAGTGCGCGCGCAGCCACTCCAGGCTGGGCGGTTTTTCCATCGAAATCCATTGGTAAAGGGAGTCCTCCTGCAAAGGGGCAAAGAACGCATCAGCATGACGCTCACCCATGGGTTCAAGTACCAACCGCGGGGTGCTGATGGGGGCACTCAGCGCGAGCGCGATGTCTGACCGCATGTTGTTCGGGACTCGTGTTGCATGCGGCAATATAGCCCATCGGTTGGCGTATCCGCGGGGGATAGGGTGGAGTTTGTCGAAGTGGGGCCAAGGCGGTACGAGGTGGTCGCTGTAAGCCACCCAGTGACAGAGCTAAGGCGCATGTTCGGCAAAGCCAATAAAGTCGATTCGATTGCCGAGATGAACCCGACTACTGCCGTTCAGGGTACGCAGGCGTCACAGTGATAAATGAGTAGGGATGCCGCCCGCTCGACCCGCTAAACGCGCAGCGACGGTGCGAGCGAGCGCCGTGAGGTCGAGTGCGCTCTCGGTGTCGACCTCAATCACGCAACCAAATCCCAAAGGACCGAACGACGCTTGCTGCGTGAAACTGGCGAGAAGCTCAGACTTCGACCAGCGAATGTCGAGGTGTCCCGGATGGCGTTTTCGGGACACGAAGCGTTCGACGCCGACAGCAGGACTGCAATTGCAATGAACTTCCACGTGCGTGCCCGGCAAGCTTGCAAGCCATCCAACGGAGGTACCTGAATTCGCTGGCGATTGCGGATGCCTCCACCATGATGCGAGCACTGCACCGGCTGCGCGACTAGCCTGTTCCAGGAATTCGCCGTCGGCGCGGAGACTTAGCTCCCTTCGATTTTGAGCTTCCAGTACAGGCTTAGTGTCAAACAACGCCTCAAGAAACACGTCTTTGTCGAGAAGTGGCAGCTCGATGCTTGTGGCGAGCGCCCGAGCGACGGTTGACTTCCCACAAGCGGGCAAGCCGCTGACAACAACGAAAAGGTTCACGAAAAAGACCGACTGAGTATCCACCGCAAATTTCTGCGGTATTTGGCGGCAACTTCAACTGGAATCATCCAAATTTTCATCGCTTTATCCTAGTGATGTATTTCACGAAATTTACGTCAATCCAACCAGCCACCCAGATGTGTGATTCCATTTCTAAATCATTTGTGAACTAGGCGCACCGACGAAGACAGTGCGTTAGCACGGCTAGTAGGTGCAACAACGTTCACGGATGATTTAGAAACGGAATGAGGACGTATCACGATCCGCGCAGTGGCCTACGCCAACATTGCATGCATCTCCTGCACCGAGATCACACCCAGCGTGTCCATGTACTTCATGCCTTCGACCGCCGCCTGCGCCCCCGCAATCGTGGTGAACGTGGTGACGCGGGCAAGCAAAGCGGAGGTGCGGATTTGACGTGAATCGGCGATCGCGTTGCGGCGCTCTTCGACGGTGGTGATGACGAGTGCAATCTCGTTGTTCTTGATCATGTCCACAATGTGCGGGCGGCCCTCTGCCACTTTGTTGACGACGGCGCAGGCGATACCCGCCGCGTTGATGGCCGCTGCGGTGCCTTTGGTCGCGATCAGCTCGAATTTCATGGCAGACAGGTTGCGGGCAATTTCAACGGCGCGGGGTTTGTCGCTCTGCTTGACCGAGACAAACACTTTGCCGGACGACTCGCCAGACGATTTGAACGGCTTGGGAAGCCGGGTGCCAGCACCCAACTGAGATTTGACGAACGCCTCGCCAAAGGTTTTTCCCACGCCCATCACCTCGCCAGTCGACTTCATTTCTGGCCCCAAGATCGTGTCCACGCCGGGGAATTTGACGAACGGAAACACCGCCTCTTTCACGCTGAAGTAAGGTGGATTGACTTCGTCTTTGATGCCCTGCGAATCGAGCGATTGGCCTGCCATGCAGCGCGCTGCCACCTTGGCCAGTTGGATGCCCGTGGCTTTGCTGACGAAGGGCACGGTGCGCGACGCGCGGGGGTTGACTTCGAGCACGTAGATCACGTCCTTCTTCACACCGTTTTCATCGACCTGCTGAATCGCGAACTGCACGTTCATCAAACCCACCACGTTCAAGCCCTTGGCCATCGCCGCCGTTTGCACCTTGAGCTCAGCCACCGTTTCTTTGGACAGCGAATACGGCGGCAGTGAGCAGGCCGAATCACCGCTGTGTACGCCTGCCTGTTCGATGTGCTCCATCACGCCGCCGATAAAGACGCGCTGACCGTCGCACAGGGCATCCACATCGCATTCAATCGCGTCGTTCAAAAAGCGGTCCAGCAACACGGGTGAATCGTGCGAGACCTTGACCGCCTCGCGCATGTAGCGCTCCAGGTCGCGCTGCTCGTGCACGATCTCCATCGCGCGGCCACCGAGCACGTAGCTGGGGCGCACCACCAGCGGGTAACCCAGCGCAGCCGCCTTTTCTAACGCCTCGGGCTCGGCGCGCGCCGTGGCGTTCGCGGGCTGGCGCAGGTTCAGCTTGTGCAGCAGTTGCTGGAAGCGTTCGCGGTCTTCTGCCGCGTCGATCATGTCGGGGCTGGTGCCGATGACTGGCACACCTTCGG
>JANNFW010000439.1:0-4405 GCA_031380235.1 Rhodoferax sp.
GGCGACACCGTGCACTGGGTGCGCCTGAGCGGCGTGGTGCAGGAGCTGTACGACGTGGTGCTGCTGCCCGGAATCAAGCGCCCCGCAGCCATAGGCTTCAAATCAGACGGTATCCGGCGGGTGATCACGATGGGGTGATCACGTTGGGGTAGAGCGATGGCGTGAGTATGCTATATATATTATAGCTTCTTATGCAATATATACGAGAGCCAGAGGCCTATTCTATTCATAATTTGGCGATTTTTGCCTCTGCAAGGCAAAAAATGAACTTGCAGGTTCATTTTAAGTTAAATTCTGGCAAAAATATACCACAAATGTAGTAGAAAAACTCTCGTCATGGCAACCCAGCCAATTCACATAAATGCCAGCGCCGACTTCAGCGCCTTCTCCGCCAAGCCCGTGGACGGGTCGCTGCGATAGCTGGCATGTATCGGCAACGGTGGCAGTTGCACATCGCATTTCAAAACACGCAAACTTTGCACATCCACCAGACGCTCAGCAGCGGCCAGCGGCAAGGTCGCCACACCGAATCCGCCTTGCACCAGTTGCGCCATGGCGGAGATGCTGGAGATGGTGTGAACGCGCTTGTTCTCCACCTTGGCTTGACGCAGCGCGTCGAGCAGTGCGACGTGCGGCTGCGAGCCGCGCTGAAACGTCAGCAACTCGCCACGCGCAAGCTCGGCCAGTGTGTAGGCGCGTTTGCGGTGCTGAGCGGCTTGGCCCACGAACGCCATCGGCATCGGCGGCAGGGCTTTGCTGCGCACGCCGTCGCCACCTGCGGGCAGCGCCGCGAACACAATGTCTTGCGCACCGCGCTGGGCTTGATCCATCAGCACGGGGGTGGTCTCCACTGTCAACTCCAGCTCCAGGCCAGGCTGCTCGACGCGTAATTTTTCGATCCACGGGATCAGCCATGAATGCAGCACGGATTCAATCGCACCAATTCGAAGCGAAGCCACCAAATCCTGCCCGGAGCCCATCTCGGCCTTCACTTCGCGCTGTAATTCCAGCAGCTTTTGCGCGTAGGTCATAAAGCGCGTACCTGCAACGGTCAGGCGAAACTGCTTGTCGCGCCGATCCAGCAACAGGGCGCCCAGTTCTTCCTCCAGCGCGGCCACGCGGGCGGACATAGCGGACTGCGTGAGGAACAGCTTCTCCGCCGCGCGCGAGACGGATTTGAGTGTGGCGACCCAATAAAAAGCTTCTACAAAACGCAGGTTCACGATGACTCCTCAATCTTGCCCATTCATTGGGGGAATATACGGGTGAACTGGCGCGCCTTTTGCATCTATCCTTTGGGTTTTGCGAATCGGCCCTTCAACCTATCTCACCCCATCATCTTCAGACGGAGCTTTTTATGAACTTCAAACTTGCGCTTACTTTGGCTACGGCCACCCTGGCGTTTGGGGCCACGGCCCAGACCAAATGGGACTTGCCCGCTGCCTACGCCGCTGGCAACTTCCACAGCGAGAACCTGGTAGCGTTCGCCAATGACGTTGACAAGGCCACGGCGGGCAAGCTCAAGATCACCGTGCATGCCAATGCGTCGCTGTTCAAGGCGAATGAGATCAAGCGCGCGGTGCAAAGCGGGCAGGCCCAACTGGGCGAGATTTTGCTGGCGAACCATGAAAACGAGAACCCGGTGTATGGCACCGATGGCATTCCCTTTTTGGCGACCTCGTATGCCGATTCGCGCCGCCTGTATGACGCGCAGAAGCCCGCGCTCGAAAAGCTGCTGGCAGGCCAAGGCATGAAGCTGCTGTACGCCGTGGCTTGGCCACCCCAAGGCATCTACACCAAGAAAGAGATTTCTTCGGTGGCGGACCTGCGCGGCATCAAGTGGCGCGCCTACAGCCCCGCTACCGCAAAAATTGCCGAGCTGATTGGTGCGCAGCCGGTGACGATTCAAGCCGCTGAACTGAGCGCGGCACTGGCCACGGGCGTGGTGGAGAGCTACATGAGCTCGGGCTCCACCGGCTACGACAGCAAGACTTACGAAAGCCTGAAGTACTTTTACGACACCCAAGCCTGGCTGCCCAAAAACGCAGTGATCGTGAACAAAAAATCGTTCGATGCGCTAGATGCGGCAACCCAGGCCAGCCTGCTCAAAGCAGCGAGCGAGGCCGAGGCGCGTGGCTGGAAGGTGAGCGAAGAAAAGAACGACTGGTACAAAAAGGCGCTGGCAGAAAAAGGCATGAAGATCATGACCCCAGCCCCCAAGCTTACAGCTGATATGAAGCAGGTGGGCACGATCATGCTGGCGGATTGGCAGAAAAAGGCGGGCGCTGATGGAGAAGGCATCGTTGCAACTTATGCCACATCAGCAAAACCGCTGGCCGCATCTGCCAAAAAGTAAGTACCGCAAAGAGCAGTAGCGCGGTGGCGTCGGGTGCGGTGTCAGTTGTCGCCATCTGCATCGGTGCCAGCCTGGGTGCGCTTGCACGCTGGGGTCTGGGGCTGTGGCTGAGCACCGGCACCGCTTTTCCCTACGGCACGCTGGCAGCCAATCTGATCGGCGGCTATTTGGTAGGTATTTGTGTCGCGGTTTTTCAGTCTGCACCGCAGATTGATGAAGTCTGGCGTTTGGCCCTGGTCACCGGGTTTTTGGGGGCGCTCACCACGTTTTCCAGCTTTTCAGCAGAGGTGGTGGGGATGCTGCAAGCGCAGCGCTACGCTTTGGCAATCGGCACAGCCGGGGTTCACCTGTTTGGTTCTCTTGCACTGACACTGGTGGGCATCAAGACAGTGACCGCGCTGCTACCGCCTGGCGTGTGATCAATTCAACAACTGCTTTCTCGCCCGGTGCAGACGCACAAACAGGCTGGCTTCGCTGATCTGCAAGCGCTCGCAGACTTCTTGCGACGACTCGTCTTGCAACACGCGAAACTGCATCACGTCGCGTAAGCCTTGGGGCAGTACCTCGATGCGCTTCAAGGTTTGGCCCAGCAGTTCGCGTTGCTCGGCAACCTCATGCGGGCCAGCGCTGTCGCAGGCGAGCTGTTCAATGCCCGCACCGTCCTGATCTTCGTCCGTGTCAAAACAGTCGTAGCTGCCGTAGCGCGCGCGGCTGCGGATGATGTCGACCACCTTGAATTTCAAGATGGCGGTGAGCCAACTACGCAGCGCCGCACGGCCTTCAAAGCTGGCGCGGCCGGACATCACGGCCTCAAACACATCGTGCACTGCGTCTTCTGCCAAAGCCGGGTCATGCAGCTTGCGCTGGGCAAAGCGCACCAAGTAGTCGCGGTGAGAGACCATCTCGCTCCACGATACTGTGATTTGGGCGAACAAGGAATTGGGGCTAGCAGTGATTGTTTGGGCGTAGGCCATGGTGGTGTGAGTCCGCAAGAAGTTGATGGGTGTACTTTGCCCGTCCAAGCTCACAGCAAGCTCGCCAAATATCACAGCCACATAACATTTGGGTAAGAAAGCGGGCTGCGCGTTGACGTATCCTCATGGAAATGAAGAGAATCCTCATCGCTGAAGACCAGACCGACATTCGCGACCTGCTGGTGCTGAACCTGCACAGCGCGGGCTACGAAGTCACCGCTGCAAGCGATGGCCTGGCCGCCCTGGCGCTGGAGACATCGCGCAGCCACGATTTGCTGATTCTGGATTTGATGATGCCTGGCCTGGATGGGCTGGAGCTGTGCAAGACGCTGCGTGCACGCGGCATCAGCACACCCATCCTGATGCTGACCGCCAAGTCCACCGAGCTGGACCGCGTGCTGGGCTTGGAGCTGGGTGCCGACGACTATTTGACCAAACCATTCTCGCTGGCCGAGCTGCTGGCGCGCGTAAAGGCGCTGCTGCGACGCGCCGAGCTGCTGCGCGTGGCGCAAAACGGCGCACATGCGCAGGCCACGTCACTTCGCAATGGCGCGCTGGAGATCCTGCCCGTCAAGCGGCAAGTGATGATGCAAGGCAAGCCGCTGGATTTCACCGCGCTGGAGTTTGACTTGCTGCTGCATTTTGCGCAGTCGCCCGGGCATGTGTTCTCGCGCACGCAGTTGCTCAACGCCGTTTGGGGCTATACCCACGATGGCTATGAGCACACCGTCACCACGCACATCAACCGCCTGCGCGCCAAGCTGGAGGCTGATCCGCTCAGGCCCGAGTTGATTTTGACGGTACGCGGCGCGGGCTACAAAATGCGCGACGAGAGTGCGCGGTGAAGTGGCTTGATGTGGGGTTGCTTGAGTGGGAAGGCCCGTGACGGTTCGCTTCAAGATTGCCTTCACCATTTTTATCACCGGGCTGCTCACCGCCAACGGTGTGATCGCTACCGTGCTGCTGGCGTTTGAGCGCTTTGACCGTGAGACCACCTACTACCGCGCCAGCGCCTTTCTCGAGCGTGTGGTCGCAAGCCATACCGATATGTTTGCGCTGCGGGAGCGCTTCGCAG
>JANNFW010000443.1:0-9334 GCA_031380235.1 Rhodoferax sp.
AGACTGCACTGAGTTCTCACAGCCGGCCGCGCTGACGGGCCCGCACGCTGGCACTTTGGGCATGCGTTTCTACACCGGCAAGATGTTTCCGCAAAAGTACCAAAATGCAATTTTCATGGCACGCCATGGCTCCTGGAATCGCAGCAAGAAGTTCGCTGCTGACATTCAAGTCGCCTGGCCGGATGGCAAGGGAGGCATCTCCAAAATGGAGCCTTTCCTGACCGGAATGATTGAAAACAATACCTACCTGGCTCGCCCAGTGGATGTGATGGTGATGAAAGACGGCTCGATGCTTGTGTCTGACGACCACAACGGCGCGATCTACCGCATCAGCTACGCAGGCAAGTGATTCACCTGAGCCGCCTTGGTGCCACCGCCGCAACGGTGGCGCTGATTGTTTGCCTTCAATCGCCTGCGTGGTCTCAAACCAAAAAGACCGCACCGAGCGCCAACCAGCCTACGCCAACCCAGCCCCAGGCTTCACCCGTGCAAACCGATGTCTTGGTGCAGCAGCGATTTGCCGCTTGCCTGGCGTGCCACGGTGAGGGGGGGCGAAGCGTCATGCCGCTCACCCCATCGCTGGCGGGGCAACACTCTTTTTACGCTATCACGCAGTTGTTTTTATTTCGCGAGGGCCGCCGCAGCAACGAGGCCATGACCGCGATGGCCAAAGGCATGAGCGATGCCGACATGCGCGCGTTTTCAGAAGTGATAGCCAAATTGCCGCCGCCCATCGGCCCCAACATCGCGAACCTGGATGCGCAGCGCATGGCAAGCGGCGCGACATTGGCAAAGCAGCATCGCTGCGCGTCGTGCCATGGCGCCGATTTTTCGGGTGACAAACAAGTCGCCAGAATTGCCAACCAGCGCGAAGACTACCTGTTGCTGACGCTGGGTGAATTCAAGTCTGGCAAGCGCCTCGGATATACCGCAGCCATGAACGAAACCTTGGCTGAGATAGCGCCGAAAGATCTGGCAGACCTCGCTTACTTTCTCGCCAATATCCCAAAGACCGCGCCCTGACTGCAGCTCGCTAAATCTTTGCGCCCGCCGCCTTCGCCGCCTCGCGCGAAGCTACCAGCGCCGCTTCATCCGGTGCTGTTTGCGTGGGCCAGCCACTCAAATGCTGCGTGGTGATATTGCACAGCGCGGTGATCCAGTCGTTGTTGTCGTTCAGGCAGGGGATGTAGTGGAACGTCTTGCCACCTGCTGTGAGGTACGCGGCACGGCCTTCCAGATCGATCTCCTCGAGCGTCTCCAGGCCGTCGCAGTTAAAGCCGGGGCAGATCACATCCACTCGCGCCACACCCGCCTTACCCATGGCGATCAGCGTGGGCTCGGTGTACGGCTCCAGCCATTTGGCGCGGCCCAGACGGGATTGGAAGGTAACTTTGTATTGCTCTTTGCTGAGTCCTAATGCGGTGGCCAGCAGCCGAGCGGTCTTCAGGCATTCGCAGTGGTACGGGTCACCCAGATGCAGTGTGCGCTCGGGCACGCCGTGGAAGCTCATCACCAGTTGGTAAGACTTGTCGGGGTGGCCGCTTGGGTGACCATTAACGAGCCAGTTTTTCTTGACGCTGTTGGCCAGCGCGTTGATGTAGCCCGCATCATCGTGGTAGTGATTGATGAAGCGCAGCTCGGGGATCAGCCGGGTTTGCGCCGCCCAGGTGTAGACGGCATCAAAAACTGTTGCAGTGGTCGTCGCTGAATATTGGGGATAGGCGGGCAAGATCAGCACACGGGTTACGCCCTGGGTTTTGAGCATGTCGAGCTGGCTGGCAATCGACGTCGCGCCATAGCGCATCGCGTGAAAAACTTTGACGTGATGACCGCGCTGGCCTAACCAGCCTTGCAGCAGCAGCGCCTGCTTTTCCGTCCATATTTTCAGGGGCGAGCCTTCGGGCTTCCAAACGGCGGCATATTTAGCGGCAGACTGCGCGGGCCGCACGCGAAGAACAATACCGTGAAGAATCAGCAGCCACAGCAGGCGCGGGATTTCGACAACACGCGGGTCACTTAAAAATTCTTTCAGAAACTGACGCACGGCGACCGGCGTAGGTGCGTCGGGCGTGCCCAGATTGCAAAAAAGAACAGCGGTGGTGGGGGCGGTGCCGTGGGTGAATTCAGGTTCTGGTTTAAAGGGAGAGCGGATCAAAGAGGTCATGCGCTATTTTTACCGTTATTCTCAACAGTATTCGTATGCAAACACTAAACACCTCTCAAATCAAAGCCATCACCCTGGATCTGGACGACACGCTGTGGCCGATCTGGCCAGCCATCGCACGGGCCGAGACTGCCATGGCCGACTGGCTTCGTCCACGCGCGCCCGCCACAGCCGCGCTGCTGATGGACGCGCAAGCTCGCCTGGCTCTGCGCGAAGACGTGGTGCGCGCCAACCCTGATATTGCCCATAACATGAGCGCCATTCGGCTGGAGTTGATTCGCCAGGGCCTGTTGCTCTCGAACGAAGACCCCACTCTTGCGCAGGGCGGTTTTGATGTCTTCTTTGAGCATCGCATGAAGGTTGATTTATTTGCCGATGTGCTGCCTGCCCTGGAGTTCCTGGCGGCGCGGTTTCCGCTGGTGGCGGTGTCAAACGGCAATGCGGATGTGGCGCGGGTGGGTTTGGGGCGCTACTTTTTGAGCAGCGTCAGCGCCCATGAATTCGGTATTGCAAAGCCCGACGCGCGCATTTTTCACGCGGCTGCGGCTGCGTCGGGTGTGGCGGTGCATGAAGTGCTGCTCGTGGGGGACGATGCGGCGCTGGACGTGCTGGGTGCGGTTGCCTGCGGCATGCAAACCTCGTGGGTGAACCGGGAGGGGCATGATTGGACGCATGACACACAGCCGCATCTAACCGTGACTGATCTGGCGCAACTCTGCGCGCGGTTTTAGGTCACAGCGCAGCCGCAGCCGCCAGCCCACTGCGTACCGCGCCTTCCAGCGTGGCGGGGTAGGGCCCATCCACATAATCGCCGCACGCCAGCAGGCCCGGCGCGATGTGTGCGGGCGGGCGGGTGAGGGCGGGGGTGCAGGCGAAGGTGGCGCGCTTTTCGACGACGGTTTGCACCACCTCTAGCGTCAACCCCAACTGATTTTTTGCCTGCACTAGCACCTGAGCTTGAAGCACCTCGCGCTCACCAGTGCTGGCGCTGACGACGAAGGCCATCAACCCCGCCGGGCCACCAAGCTGGCCCCGGTCGAACACAAACTGCGCGGGGGCATCTTTACCGGAATCGCTATGCAGTGCCAGCATCGGTTGCGCCAGCGAAGCACCTTCGCCCCAGGCGTAGACGGTGGTGATAGCCTCAAATCGAAGCGCTTGTGTGGTGGTGATCCACGGCTTGGCTTCAACAGTCTGATCAAGCAGTGACAGCGCACTGGAGGCTGAAGTGGCGACGATCACGCGATCAAATTGTTCAGTATCAAGCTGCGGACCCGCCAGCCGCCAGCCGCCGTCGACGGGCTCCAGTTGATCGACCCGCGTACCGAGTTTCAGCGCTGCACCGCGCTGCGCGATCCATTGCCACGCAGCCTGCGGGAACAGCGTCGTTAAATCGGTTTTTGGCAGCAGCAAGTCGGAGCTTCCCGCCTGGCCAAACAGCGAGTCGCGCAGTACGCGCAGGAACACGCGGCCGTTGGCGCGGTCTGCGGGGGTGTTGAGCGCTGAGACGCACAGCGGCTCAATCAGCTCGTGCATCACGCGGGGGCTGATCCTCAAGCAGAGCGTAGCGACCGAATCGCGCTCATCACAAGCGAATGACCTCATGCGCCAGCGGATGGCAGCGCGAACCAGGCTGGCTTTGTCGGCCCAAGTCCAACCGCGCGCGGTGGCAATGCCTGCGACGGCGTTGAAAGGCGCAGGCCAAGGCGGCAACTGCAATCCTGTCCGATCCGGAAACTGGAGCATCAGAGGCAATCTCAGCAACGCGCTGTCGATATCAACGCCGACTTCGCGCATTAACCGCAGCGTCTCGCTGTACGCGCCAATCAGAATGTGCTGGCCGTTGTCCAAAACGACTTTTTGACCGTTGGGCAAACTCGCTTCCAGTGCGCGAGCGCGGCCACCGAGCGTTTTGGAGGCTTCAAAAATCGTCGTCGAATGGCCAAGCTCGGTCAACCGCACACCCGCTGCCATGCCCGCCCAGCCCGCGCCGATGATGGCGATCTTCATAAGACCTGAATCATCAAGTCACACTTTGCCCAGTGCTTGCACCCGCCAAGCCAGCCATAGCTTGCGAAGTGGCGTGAGGCTGACGCGCTGGTGCAGCACCTGGAAGTTGTCGCGCTCAATTTCACGCAGCAAGGCGCGGTAGATGCTGGCCATCATCAGACCCGGCTTTTGCGCGCGGCGGTCGGCACTGGGCAGCAGGGCGAAGGCTTCGTCGTACAGCGCATGCGCACGCGCCGCCTCGAACTGCATCAACGCGGTGAAGCGGTCTGAATACGTGCGCTTCAACACCTCATGCGCCTTCACGTCAAACTGCTGCAGGTCCGCCACGGGCAGGTAGATGCGTGCGCGCAGGGCATCTTCGCCCACGTCGCGGATGATGTTGGTGAGTTGCAGCGCCTGGCCGAGCTTATGGGCGTAAGCGGTGGTCTGCGCCTGCGTCTGGCCAAATATCTGGGCTGCCACTTCGCCCACGATGCCTGCGACCAGGTGGCTGTAGCGTTGCAGCGCGGCAAAGTCGAGGTAGCGGGTTTGGTTGAGGTCCATCTCGCAGCCTTCGATGACGGCGTTTAAATGCCGCGCTTCAATATTGAAATCAGCCGCCAACGGCATCAGCGCACGCATCACCGGGTGGCTGGGCGAGCCCGCGTAGGCCTTGGCCACCTCGCTGTGCCACCATGCCAGTTTGGTGGCGGCAACGCTGGGGTCTACCGCGTCGTCCACGACATCATCCACCTCGCGGCAAAACGCATAAAACGCGGTGATCGCCGCGCGGCGGTGTTTTGGCAGAAACAGAAACGCGTAGTAAAAACTGCTGCCCGATGCGGCTGCTTTTTGCTGGACGTAGTCTTGGGGAGTCATCGTGAAGCTGAGTATGAAGCCGGGTGAATTGCTATTATTTATATAGCTTTTCATGCATATTATACGAGAGCTGGAGGCTCAAATGATTCACAGATTGGGTTAAAACCACGGTTTTGATGATTTAATTAACCTAGAGGTTAATTTTTACATCCAAATGGTCCGCCACGCGATAACGGGTACATCCCACGCGCTGAGCTTGGGCCGTGCGTTCAGCGTTGCAAAGCCCATCGCTTCAATTTTGTCGAGAATGCGCAGGCCGCCTTGTACCACGCCACGCAGCTCCCACCCGGCGCGCCCCGGCACCCGCTTGACCAGCGCGGTGCCCGCCTGCATGGTGGCGCGGGCGCGGCGCACGTTGTCGGCAATCAAGGCGGTGGCATTGGGCGTTTGCTTGAGCGCCAGCAGATCGGCTTGCGTCACGCCATGCGTTTCGCAGTCGGACTGCGTCAAATAGAAACGGCCTCGGGGGATGTCGGTGCTCAAGTCCTGCCAGAAGTTGATCAACTGCAAGGCGGTACAGATGTGGTCGCTCTGGGTCAGCGATATCTCGTCAGTCACGCCATAAAGATGAAGTACCAGGCGGCCTACTGGGTTGGCCGAGCGGCGGCAGTAGTCCAGCAGCTCGGCCTGGTTGGCGTAAAGAGCACCGTCGCGCGACTTGGCCACGTCTTGCTCGAAAGCGTCCAGCAGATCGGCAAGCAAGCCAACGGGTAAATTGAACTGGGCGATCATCTGGCCCAGCGGTGCAAAAATCGCCGGCCAACGAGCGCTGATCGGCAAACCCCGACTGCATGCGTCCAAATCGACCCGAAAGGCGGCTAGCTCGTTCAAGCGCTCGGCCGCCGTGGCGGTGCCCTCATCGGCAATGTCATCCGCAGCGCGGGCAAATTGGTAAATGGCGATGATCGGCGCGCGCAGGTGCTTGGGGCACAGCCACGAGGCTACAGGGAAGTTTTCGTAGTGATCAATCGAACCTTGCATCGTTCTTGATGGTATCCGTGAATTAATGGACGATCTGACCCAGCCTTCGCGCAGGTTAAAATAGCGGGCTAACCAATTTCAAGGGCTCGTCGTCATTGACGAGCCTTGATTTTTTTGAAGCGCGGGTGGCGAAATTGGTAGACGCACCAGGTTTAGGTCCTGACGCCAGCAATGGTGTGGGGGTTCGAGTCCCCCCCCGCGCACCACGTTCAGTTTGAGAATTTGCAGGTAGACATTCGCCGAAAGTGCGGTGAATGTCGCCCCTCACCTTTAGGAGCATGATGATGGCCGTTACCGTTGAGACCCTTGAGAAGCTGGAGCGCAAGATGACGCTCACTTTGCCTGTGGGCACGATCCAGACCGAGGTTCAAACTCGCCTCAAGCGCTTGGCACGCACCGTGAAGATGGATGGTTTTCGCCCCGGTAAAGTGCCGATGAACGTCGTGGCACAACGCTACGGTTATTCAGTTCACTACGAGGTGATGAACGATAAAGTCGGCGAGGCCTTCTCCAACGCCGCCAACGAAGCCAAGCTGCGGGTTGCGGGTCAGCCCAGAATCACCGAAGGCACTGGCGCACCTGAAGGCGAAATGGCCTTTGACGCGATCTTTGAAGTCTTTCCCGACGTGAAAATTGCCGACCTGGCCACGGCCGAGGTTGACCGCTTTGATGCCAGCGTGACCGACGCCGCGATTGACAAAACGCTGGACATCCTGCGCAAGCAGCGTCGCACCTTCAGCCAGCGTGCGCAAGACACCGCAGCGCAGGAGACTGACCGCGTTATGGTTGATTTTGAAGGCAAGATCGACGGCGAGCCGTTCCAGGGTGGCAAGGCCGAAGACTTCCAGTTCATCGTGGGTGACGGTCAAATGCTCGAAGAGTTTGAGCAGGCTGTGAATGGCATGAAATCGGGCGAGAGCAAAACCTTCCAGATGGCTTTTCCTGCGGACTATCACGGCCAGGAAGTCGCCGGCAAGATGGCTGACTTCATGGTTACGCTGAAGAAAATTGAAGCGGCGCATTTGCCAGAAGTGAACGAGGCACTGGCCAAGTCACTCGGCATTGCCGATGCCACGGTGGCAGGTCTGCGGGCCGATATTCAAAAAAACCTGGAGCGTGAAGTGAAGTTCCGTCTCATGGCCAAGAACAAGCAAGCCGCGATGGATGCGCTGCTGGCCAAAGCTGAGCTGGACTTGCCCAATGCCAGCGTTCAAGCCGAAACAAATCGCCTGATTGAAGGTGCCCGGGCCGACTTGAAGCAGCGCGGCGTGAAAGATGCTGACAAAGCGCCGATCCCCGAAGACATCTTCCGTCCGCAGGCCGAGCGCCGCGTGCGCCTAGGTCTGGCCGTGGCCGAGCTGGTGCGTGCCAATGAATTGCACGCGAAGCCCGAGCAGATCAAGTCGCACATTGACGAGCTGTCGGCCAGCTACGAAAAGCCGGCTGAAGTGGTGCGTTGGTATTACGGCGACAACAAACGCATGGGCGAGGTGGAGTCGATCGTCATTGAAAACAACGTGACCAATTTCATCTTGAGCAAAGCCAAAATTTCTGAAAAATCGATCACGTTTGATGAACTGATGGCGCAGAACTGATCTGAGTTTGAGTTTTTCCTGAGTTGGGGCTTGAATGGGGTTTGTCTGGGACTTGTAGTCTCGTGGTCAAGCCCCATTTGCTTTTAAGGCCTGAATCAGGTCTCAAGTTGAATTCCGTTTTTCGGTACATTAAAGACTAATTGGAAAGAGAACAATGAACACGCAAAGCAGCGCTTTTGAAACCCAAGGCCTGGGCATGATTCCGATGGTGATCGAGCAGTCGGGCAGGGGCGAGCGGTCCTACGACATTTACTCGCGGCTTCTCAAGGAGCGGATCATCTTCATGGTGGGGCCAGTGAACGACCAGACCGCCAATCTGGTGGTTGCGCAATTGCTCTTTTTGGAGAGTGAAAACCCCGACAAGGATATTTCCTTTTACATCAACTCCCCGGGCGGCTCCGTCAGCGCTGGCATGGCCATCTTTGACACGATGAACTTCATCAAACCGGACGTCTCGACCATGTGCATCGGCTTTGCCGCCAGCATGGGTGCCTTCTTGTTGGCCGCAGGTGCCAAGGGTAAGCGTTTTTCATTACCCAACTCCAAGGTCATGATTCACCAGCCCTCCGGCGGCAGCCAGGGCCAGGCGACTGAAATTGAAATCCAGGCGCGAGAAATCCTCAAGACCCGTGAGCAGTTGAACAAGATTCTTGCTGAGCGCACCGGGCAGCCGTTGGAGCGAATTGCCAAAGACACCGAGCGCGATTACTACATGACGGCGGACGAGACTAAAGATTACGGCCTGATTGACAAGGTGATCGCCAAGCGGCCCTAGAAATTTCCGCCGAGACATCCGTCTGTAACTGCGACTTTCACGGCGACTTCCACCCTCGAAGTCGCCGTTTTTATTTGGTTAAAATTGGTGAACTCTTGAGATCATTCCAAGAATGGTCAGAGTAACTCTAGGTTAAGGCATACCCAGCATGGCTGAGAAAAAAGGCGCGTCCGGCGAGAAGACTCTTTACTGCTCGTTCTGCGGCAAAAGTCAGCACGAGGTCAAAAAACTGATCGCTGGCCCCTCGGTGTTCGTGTGCGACGAGTGTATTGACCTGTGCAATGAAATCATCCGCGACGAGTTGCCCGCCAACGTCGATGCGCGCGATGCCAAGGGCGATCTGCCCACACCCTCTGAAATCAAGCTCAATCTTGACAATTACGTCATCGGCCAGGAGCCCGCCAAGCGAACCCTGGCGGTGGCGGTGTACAACCACTACAAGCGCCTGCGGCACAAAGAGAAAGCCAAGAAGGACGATGTTGAGCTGGCCAAGAGCAACATTCTGCTGATCGGCCCCACGGGTTCTGGCAAAACTTTGCTGGCCCAAACGCTGGCGCGTATGCTGGATGTCCCATTTGTCATGGCCGATGCCACCACCTTGACCGAAGCGGGCTACGTCGGCGAAGACGTCGAAAATATTGTGTTGAAGCTCCTGCAAAGCTGTAATTACGAAGTCGAGCGCGCGCAGCGCGGCATTGTGTACATCGACGAGATTGACAAGATTTCGCGCAAGTCAGACAACCCCTCGATCACGCGCGATGTCTCTGGCGAAGGCGTGCAGCAAGCCCTTCTCAAGCTGATCGAAGGCACCATGGCCAGCGTGCCCCCGCAAGGCGGACGCAAGCACCCCAATCAAGATTTTGTGCAGATTGACACGACCAATATTCTCTTCATCTGCGGCGGTGCGTTTTCGGGCCTGGAAAAAGTTATTGACAACCGCACCCAGTCCTC
>JANNFW010000491.1:0-3187 GCA_031380235.1 Rhodoferax sp.
GGTTTGACCTACACCACCGCCAGCAAGTTATCAATCACCGCAGAGTACCAGTACAACGGCTTTGCGTTGGGTCAAGCGGATTGGGCAGCATTGGGTGCTGCATCGGCGCAGCGCCAAGTTGCCTATTTGATTGAAGCGCAGCGGCGTCAAGACTTGGTTCCCCGTGAAGCCTATTTGCTTTATGTGACCCAAAAAAGCCTGGGCCTCAAAAATCTGGATTTAACGGCTTTTCTGCGGGTGAACGCGGGCGACCAAAGCCAGCTTGTGTGGGCCGAGTTGCGCCACCACTGGTCGAAGTTTGATCTTGCGTTTCAAATTCAACAGCACATTGGCAACCCAACCAGTGAGTTTGGAATCTTGCCAGACCGTACCATCATGCAGGTCTTGGGAACCTACTTCTTCTAGCTCGCACGTCATGGCTAAAGCGCTCTCGATTTGCATGGTGTCTGACGACTTTTTGCCAGTGATGACCGGCGTGGGCGTTCACCTCAAGCTGATCACGCCAGAGCTGGTTCGTCGTGGGCACAAAGTTTGTGTCATCACGACCCGGCGCAAAGGCGAGCCTGAGGTTGACCACTGGCATGGCGTCACGATCTACCGCGTATTCACCTTGAAGGCGTACGGCTTCTACCAGGCCTTGCCAAGTCAGGCAACCATTCGTTCCATCGTGAGCCGCGTCAATCCCGATTTGGTACATCACCATTACGCGGGTTTCATGATGCGCCAGGTCTGCGTGGTTGCACAGGCACGCAAGCTGCCGCAGATTTCAACCTACCATTTCAGCGCCGAAGTGTTGACCCAGCCGTTGCCAATGCGCCCCTTTCGCGGCCTGATCCAGCGCTTGATGGTGAGCTTCAACAACCGCTTTGATCTGGTGATCGCGCCGTCGGAAAATCTGGCTCTGCAAATTGCGCAAGAAGGCATCAAGACTCCGATTCGCTACATCTCCAACCCGGTGTTTGCTCACGGCTCAGACGCTGTGCCCGCTGAGCGCCCTGCCGGTTTCGTGGTTTTGTACGCCGGGCGTCTGGGTGTCGAAAAGAATATTGGCTACCTTGTCAAGGCATTTGCCGCCATCGCCAAAGCCGTGCCAGATGCCTTGCTGTGGATCGCTGGAAGAGGCCCCGAGGGGCCGGCACTGGAGGCCCTGTGCACGCGACTTGGTATCAATGATCAAGTCAAATTCTTGGGTTTTCTGGATCATCCAACGCTTGCCCGTTACTTTGCCGGCTGCGATGTATTTGTTCTGCCATCACTCCAGGAAGCCCAGCCGCTGGTTGCCATGGAGGCCATGTGTTTTGGTCGCCCCATCATCGTCACGAGTGCCATTGTGGCCGCCCGCGAAATGGTGGAGCCAGGTGTCAACGGCTTTATTGTTGACCCCAACTCGGTCGATGATTTGGCCCAAAAACTCAAACTGTTGGCGGATGATCAGGGGCTCAGGGCCGAGCTCGGCAAGGCCTCCCTGCAACGTGCAGAGGCCTACAAACCGGCGCTGGTGATGGACTCCCTCGAATCAGCCTACCAAGACTTGCTAACCCAAGCCGGGCATGGATAAGCTTGCGGCGCGACCCCATTACAGGGCTGTGTTCATCTCGCCTCATCTTGACGATGCGGTGTTCTCGTGCGGTGCCACCATCGACCGGCTTGTTGAGGAAGCAAAGGGGCCGGTACTGGTGCTCAACCTGTTCAGCCGCTACCTGTCCGAGGTCAAAATTCGCGGTGTAGTGCTGGGCGATGAGCGCTACCGGGAAGAAGCCAATGCGGCCCAATTTCTGGGTTTTGAATCACGCAACCTGGGCGAGCTGGATGTCTCGTTCCGGCGCGAGCCGTACAAAAAGCTCGGCAATATTTTCCGCCCACCGGTTGCAGAAGACCTGGCCTGGCTGCCCACCCTGCGTGCCAGCGTATTTGCGGTGTTGGCAGAGTTGGACTACGACGCGCTGTACGTCCCGCTGGGCATTGGCTGGCACGTCGATCACGTACTGACCTACCTTTTGTTCGAGCCCTGGGCGCTGCGACCGAATTTGTTCTACTACGAAGACGCGCCTTACTGCTGTATTGCGCACAGCACCCGGTATCGCCTGGATGAAATCGCTCCGTATCCGATTGCCGCCAATGACCTGACCCTGGCCCCGGTTAACGAGACGCTGGCCTGGTGGCAGGCGGCAACCGATTACAGCAATACCGCGCTAATGAAGAACCTCAAGCCCTGGATCGTTCGTCAATTTGCCGTTCCGGTGGTGAGCTTCTACCTGCATCGATTGATGGCGCTGCACCGCAGGCAGCCAATGCCAGTACCGAGTCTCAAACTCAAACCGGTAGAGTCACCTATTAGCGGACGGGCGGAACGCAAAATCGATGCCATGGCGCTTTACACCAGTCAATTCAATGAATTCTTTTCATCGCGACAGGACTGCGCAGATACCCTCGCGGCTTACGCGCAGCGCGCCGGTCGCGCCAGTCTCGGGGAACGCGCGCTGGAGCGATTCTGGGTGCGAGCCTAAAAATGCAAATTCGTTCTAACTATCTCGACAACTTGACATCATTGCGGGGCGTGACCGCATTGTTGGTTGCGGTCTATCATTTTGAAGACTTGATGCTTCGATTCGTCCCTCTGACCAGCAGCATGTTTTTCGCTAAATGCTACTTGATGGTGGATATATTTTTTCTGATGAGTGGTTTCATCATCACCCACGTTTACGACCCGCGTTTCCAGCAACAAGTCTCGGCACCTCAATATAAAAAATTCATCATTGCCCGGTTTGCCCGAATCTACCCGATGCATTTGTTTGTGCTGCTGATCGTGTTGATTTCGTTCGTGGCAGCGGGTTCACCCTCAAGCCCGATACAAAACCCCAACGCAATAGGCTCGAATTTGTTGCTGGTTCATTCTCTTGGAATTCACAATACCTTTACCTGGAATGTGCCTTCGTGGAGTATCAGTGCCGAGTGGTGGTGCTATGTCCTGTTTCCATTTTTGATCGTATTTTTGAACAGGATGAAAAATTTTGCGGCTGGGTGTTTGCTGGTTTTTTCAGTCCTGATTTACTTGAGCATCATGTACTGGCTGCCCAGAGTTTCTGAAAATGGCTTGCCGCTGGCGGTGGCTGTGCACGATTTGAACGTGAGCTTCGACTACGGATTTATTCGCGGTCTTGCGGGCTTTGTTTTGGGAATGTTGCTT
>JANNFW010000537.1:0-1933 GCA_031380235.1 Rhodoferax sp.
TTGCCGGTGTATTCGGGGTAGATGTCAATCTCGCCGGCAATCAATGCGCCGCGCAAAACCTTGGTGTTGCCCAGCGCCGTCTTGTTCTCGGTTTTGACACCGCCCGCCTCCAGCGCCAGCACAATCATGTTGCCCAGCAGCTTGCCCTCGGTGTCGATTTTGGAGCCGACGCGAACCGGCGCATTCTGGGCTAGCGCGCCGCTCGCCAGCAAGCCGATTGATACGGCCAACGCGAATGCAGCGAACTGTCTGCGGCGCTGTAGAGTGGGTGTTGTGAAGTTCATATCAGGGCTTCTTGAATGGATGAAAGTCTTGAGTATGCCCAAATCGCCGTGTCGCTGTGTATGGGCGTGTTACCAGTTTGTGCCTAAGACCGAGACATTAGCTCTGGATCAGCGATATGTCACCGATACATCAACGAAAATGTCAGCGAAAGGCCTCTTGCAAAACCTCACGCACACGCTTGTACGAGGCCTCGCGCGCAGCGGCGTTTTGCCCCGCCATCACGCCTTTGCCGGGGTGCAAGCGGCTGGGCACATCTTTACGCTCACGCACGCCACCCAGCGGGGTGTCGAAATCATGCACGGCACCGGGGTAAACATGCAGTTCAACCGGCGAACTTGCTGCTGCGCCCTGAACCTTAGGTTGGGCCTTGATCTGCTCAACCATCGACAGGCAAGGGCCCGGCGGTGTCCAGTCATCATCAGCCCCTAAAAAAAGCGTGAGCGATGTGTTGGGCTGGTATTTTCTATCCAGCGAATCCGAGCAGCCGGGGTAGAACGCGATGGCGGTTTTAAACGGCTCCACAGAATCTGCTTTGCGATTGGCGGCTTCGGTCACCGCCAGCACCGCGCTGCCGCCGTGCGACCAGCCAATCACCGCCACGCGCGACGGGTCGGCCCAGGGCTGCGCGCGCACCCACTCCAGCGCGCCAAACGCATCGGCGCGGCGCTGGGTTTGTGTGACCTTTCGGGTGCCGATGGGTTGCGCGCACAGCGAATCCTCGCCGCGTGCGGACAGGCTGTCCGGGAAGATGACGTGATAGCCCATGCCTTGCAGCATCTCGCCCATGGCCTGATGCCGCGCGTTGAGCAGGCCTTTGCGGTCGCCCGCGCGGGCGTACAGGCCACCGCAACCGTGCAAGGCGATGACTGCGGGAAGCCTAGCTGGCATCGCAGCATCGCCCTTTGCATCACTTGATATATTTGCCGCTGTGGCCTTGGGTGCCAACCACCAGGCCTTGAGTTGCGTACCGTCGAGGCTGGGCAACATGACTTCCTGCTGCGCGTGTGCCGACGCTGCAACCAGCAGCACAGTCAAGGAGAAAAACCGCCGCATTATGCCGCTACATCTTCGGTGGAATGACGGGCAGCGAGCTGGACAAGCCACCATCCACCGCCAGCGCCTGGCCGTTGACATACGACGCATCGTCGGATGCCAAAAACAACGCGGCGTGCGCGATCTCGCTCGCCACGCCGTAACGACGCAGCGGGTTGAGCTGACCAATCTTGGCCTCAGAGCCATGCGCGCGAGCCCGCTCGAAAATCGGCTGCGTCATGCCGGTTTCAATCAGGCCGGGACAGATGGCGTTGATGCGAAGGCCCGTGCCCGCAAACTGGTTGGCGCTGGTCTGCGCCAGGCTGATCACGCCCGCCTTGCTGGCGCTGTAGGGCGGCCCACCCGCACCTGAGCGCAGGCCTGCGACCGATGCGGTGCAGATAATGGAGCCCTTGCCTTTTGGCACCATTACCCGCGCCGCGTACTTGATGGCCAAGAACGGGCCGATCAAATTGATCGACAAGATATTCATCCAGTCTGCCGCCGTCAAATCGTCATAACGCGGCGCACCACCGCTGACACCCGCATTGGCGTAAACGATGTCCAGCCCACCAAACTCGCTGACCGCCGCTTGAATGAAAGCTTCAACCTCTTC
>JANNFW010000565.1:0-3345 GCA_031380235.1 Rhodoferax sp.
ATCGCCTGCTGGGCCGGGTGAAGGCTGCCATCGTCGGCCACGATGTCTTCAGCCGCCCACACCGCCATACTATCAACTGAATGCGCCATACGGATGCAACTATTGACTGCGCGGTATTGAATACGCCCTTCGACCGCTTCACCCAACACCACGGTGCAGGCCCCGCAATCGCCCTCGTTACAGCCTTCTTTGACGGACGTGCAGCCTAAATCCTCTCGCAGCACCTGCAACAGCGTGCGCGTGGGTGATACATTGGGCAGCGTTACAACCTCGCCGCGCCTGATAAAGTTTATTGAATTCGTAGTCATGTTCAGTATCAAAACCAGCTCATATCGTAGCGTTCTATGGCCATTTTGACAGGCGCAGACGCAACGCCTCGTTTGCTTCTGACGGGTATTACCAAGCGCTATCCGGCAGTGGTGGCCAACAGCGATGTGTCGCTGACCGTTTTGCCGGGGCAAACCCATGCGGTTTTGGGGGAAAACGGGGCGGGTAAGTCGACCTTGATGAAGATCATTTACGGATCGGTCAAGCCCGATGCCGGCAGCGTCAGTTTCAACGGCAAAGTCGTACACATTCGCAATCCGCAGGAGGCGCGGGCCTTGGGTATCAGCATGGTGTTTCAGCACTTCAGCCTGTTTTCGACCATCACCGTAGCCGAGAACGTCTGGTTGGGTTTGAACAAAAGCCTGACGCTTGCCGCAGTCACCCAGTCCATCGCCGCCAAGGCCACGGAATATGGGCTGGACATCGACCCCAGCCGCCCCGTGCACACCTTGAGCGTGGGCGAGATGCAGCGGGTGGAGATCATCCGCGCCTTGCTCACGAACCCGCAACTACTCATCCTGGACGAACCCACTTCAGTGCTCACACCACAAGCGGTCGAGAAGCTGTTCGTCGTCCTGAAAAAGCTGTCTTCCGAAGGTTGCAGCATTCTGTACATCAGCCACAAGCTGCATGAAATCCGCGAGCTATGCACCGCCTGTACCGTGCTGCGGGGTGGCAAAGTGACGGGCGTTTGCAATCCTGGCGAAGAATCCAACGCCTCGCTCTCACGCATGATGATTGGGGCTGAACCTGCACAGCTGGTGCATCGTGAATCGAAAGCGGGAGCAGCCGTGCTAACGGTGTCAGACCTGAAGCTGGCGCGTGATGACCAGTTTGGCGTCGATTTGAATGGCATCAGCCTGGAGGTGCGCGCGGGCGAGGTGGTGGGCATTGCGGGTGTGTCCGGCAATGGCCAAAAGGAGCTGCTTTACGCGCTCTCGGGTGAGGACGTGCGCGCGCCAGCGGGCTCGGTCAGCATGGGCGAAGTCGACGTATCCAGCCTACATCCTGGCCAGCGCCGCCAGTTGGGCTTGCAGTTTGTGCCGGAAGAGCGCTTGGGTCGTGGGGCCGTGCCCACGCTGGGGCTGGCGCACAACCTCTTGCTCACACGGGGTGAAGCCTTGTCAAACACCGGGTTCGCTGGCGGCTGGATCGACCTGCGCAAGCTCGAAGCGCAGGCCAGCGCCATCATCCAGCGCTTCAACGTGAAGGCGGGTGGGGCCAATTCAGCCGCCCGGTCGCTGTCAGGCGGTAACCTGCAAAAATTTATTGTGGGCCGCGAGATAGATGCCAAACCGAAGTTGCTGATCGTCTCGCAACCCACCTGGGGCGTTGACGTGGGTGCTGCTGCGCAGATTCGCGGGGCCATTTTGGCGCTGCGTGACGCAGGCTGCGCCGTGCTGGTGGTCAGCGAAGAGCTCGATGAGCTGTTTGAAGTGAGTGACCGCCTGCACGTGATTGCGCAGGGCCGCCTGTCGCCCTCGGTGCCAACGGCGGATGCCACGGTTGCCAAAATTGGCGAGTGGATGAGCGGCTTGTGGAACAGCAAGGCAGCCCTGCCGGAGGCCGCGCATGGCTAGTTTTGGCATCAAACTAGAAGCCCGACCCGAGCCCTCGAAGCTCTGGGGTCTCGCATCGCCGCTGTTGGCGTTGCTGGTGACGGTGATCATCGGCATCATCATGTTTGTGGCCTTAGGCAAAGATCCGGTCAAGGGGCTGGAGATGTTCTTCTGGCTGCCGATCAAGAGCGGCTATGCCATTGGCGAGTTGCTGGTGAAGGCGACACCGCTTTTGATCATCGCGCTGGGCCTTGCCGTCTGCTTTCGTGCGAATGTGTGGAATATTGGTGCCGAAGGCCAGTACATCATGGGGGCCATCTTCGCCGGGGGTGTGGCGCTCCTGGCCGAAAAAACGACGGGCGGCTGGATCGTGTTGCCCATCATTCTTGCGGGCGTATTGGGCGGCATGCTGTGGGCGGGTATCACAGCGCTGCTGCGTGACAAGTTCAACGCCAATGAGATTCTGGTGAGTCTCATGCTGGTTTACGTAGCGGTGCAAGTCTTAAGTTACATGGTGGGCGGGCCGTGGATGGATCCGAAGGGCTTTAATTTTCCGCAGACGCAAACCTTTGAAGCGGCGACTCGCATCCCCCGGCTGTTCAGCGGCTCCCGGGTCAGCATTGGGGCGCTGTTGGCGGTGTTGGGCGTGGTGGTGGTGTGGGTGTTTCTGTTTCGCACGCGGGCTGGTTTTGCACAGCAAGTGGGTGGCCTGGCCCCGGCGGCAGCGCGTTACGCGGGGTTTTCGTCCCGCAAGGCGCTGTGGATGGCCCTGCTCATTTCAGGCGGTGCAGCGGGCCTGGCGGGTGCGCTGGAGGTGGCCGGGCCGATTGGCCAGCTCACCATTTACGTGCCTGCAGGCTATGGTTTTGCCGCCATCATCGTCGCCTTTGTCGGGCGGCTGCACCCGGTCGGCATGGTATTTTCGGCCTTGTTGATGAGCATGTTCTACATTGGCGGTGAGATGGCGCAGTCGCGACTTGGCTTGACCAAATCGCTCACAGGCGTGTTTCAGGGCTTGCTGCTGTTCAGTTTGCTGGCGTGCGACACCCTCATTAACTACAAACTGGTGTTCAGGAGGGCTGCCTGATGGAATCTTATGCACTGCTGATCGCCGCCACGCTGAATGCGGGCACCGTGCTGGCATTGGCTTCGCTGGGTTTGCTGATCAACGAAAAAGTCGGCATCGTCAACTTGGGGGCGGAGGGCATGATGCTGTGCGCTGCCATCGCAGGCTTTGCCACCGTGGTGCATACGGGCAACGACTGGCTGGGCTTTGCCGCAGGCATGGGCGCGGGGGCCTTGCTGGCAGCAATTTTCGGGGTGTTGGTGATCTGGCTCAACACCAACCAATACGCCACAGGTTTGGCGCTGACCCTGTTCGGCACGGGCTTTTCGGCGTTTGCAGGCACCGCTTTTGTGCAGGCCAAGATTCCTGAGCGAACAAGTTTTGCGATTCCGG
>JANNFW010000566.1:0-4851 GCA_031380235.1 Rhodoferax sp.
GTGCAAGCCTCTGTAGACAAGGGTTTGACGCTGGAGCAAACCGTGCAACAAAATCCCATGCCAGAGTTTGGTGGCTACGCCCTGTTTGGCTGGGTACACCCCAGCCTGAATCTGCCCGCCGCATACCGGGATCTGAGCAAGAAATGAGAGCGGCTGGTCCCTACTTCAGCGCGGCCCCATGCGAATCGCGCCGTCCAGGCGAATCGTCTCACCGTTAAGCATGGTGTTTTCAAGAATGTGGATCGCCAGTTGCGCGAACTCATCCGGCTGGCCCAGCCGCGCCGGGTGTGGCACTGACGCACCGAGCGAGGCCCTGATCGGCTCGGGAAGGCGAGCCAGCAGGGGCGTGTCAAACAGGCCGGGCGCAATCGTGCACACGCGGATGAACTTGGTGGCGAGGTCTCGCGCAGCGACCACGGTCATGCCGACCACGCCCGCCTTGGAGGCTGAGTAGGGAATCTGGCCGATTTGACCTTCGTAAGCGGCAACGGAGGCCGTCATCACTACCGCACCGCGCTCGCCATCAATCACCTCATTTTTTGCCATGCGTGCCGCTGCTAACCGCAGGCAGTTGAAGCTGCCCACCAGGTTGACGCGAATGATGTTTTCGTACTTCTCCAGCGAGCCTGGCTGGCCATCTTTCTCTACCAGACGCACAGGCCCACCAATGCCCGCGCAATGCACCAGCGCGCGCAAGCTGCCCAGGCTTTGAGCAGCATCCAACGCAGCATTTATTTCGTCGGTATTGCAGACATCGGCGTGCATGTAAGTTGCGCCCAGCTCAGTCGCAACTGCGGCGCCCGCTTCGCGGTTCAGGTCAACGATGACGACCTGCACGCCCTTATCCACCAAGCGGCGAGTGCAAGCAAGGCCCAGGCCGGACGCGCCACCTGTGACCAATGCTGACATGTTCTGAAGTTTCATAATTCGGTCTCCTAATCGATTAAACCCGCTCAATGATGAGCGCCGGGGCCATACCACCCGCAGCACACATCGTGACCAAACCGCGCCTTAAATCTCGCCGCTCCAGCTCATCAAGCAACGTACCGATCAGCATCGCACCTGTCGCGCCAATCGGGTGACCCAGGGCCATGGCGCCACCATTGACGTTGACCTTGTTGCGATCCAACTTGAGGTCGCGGATGTACTTCTCCATCACCACGGCGAAGGCTTCGTTGATCTCCCACAAGTCAATGTCATCCACCGTCAAGCCGGCCTTGGCCAGCACCTTGCGGGCGGCGGGCACCGGGCCGTTCAACATCAGCGTGGGCGAATCACCCATGTTGGCAAAAGCCACAATGCGTGCGCGCGGTTTCAGACCGTGCTTCGCGGCGTAGGTGGGTGACGCAAGCAGTAACGCGGCAGAGCCGTCAACCACACCGGATGAATTGCCCGCGTGGTGCACAAAGTTGATGTCCAGGCCGGGGTGCTTTTGCAAGATCAGGCTGCGGTAGGTGTTGCCTTGCGCGTCCAAGGGCACATCGGCCATTTTGGTGAAAGCAGGCTTCAATTCGGCCAGGCCTTCTGCGGAGGTTTGCGGTCGCGGATATTCTTCGTGATCCAGCGCCAGTCTGCCATCTTCTTTGTAGACGGGGATCAAGCCTTTGCTGAAGTAGCCATGTTGAATGGCGTACGCCGCGCGCTGCTGGCTTTGCAGCGCAGCCGCATCCAGGTCAGCGCGGCTGATGCCTTCCAGCGTGGCAATCGCATCGGCACACACGCCTTGGTGCGACTGCGGGTGCAGTGCGCGCAGACGCAGGTTGCCGCTGTCCATCATCAGCGGGCCATCGTCAGCGCCGCGTCGGCCGGGCATGGACATCATCTCGGTGCCTCCCGCCACCATCAGGTCTTCCATTCCAGACATGATGCTGGCCGCTGCCAAATTCACCGCGGTAATGCCCGAGCCGCAAAAGCGATCCAGCGTGACACCGCCGCTCTTCACGTCATAGCCCGCATCCAACGCGGACATGCGACCGATATCGCCACCCTGCCCTCCTCGCTGCGCGCTGGTACCCCAGATGATATCGTCCACCTCTGCCGTGTTGATCCCCGTGCGTGCAGCAATAGCTCTCAAAACCGCAGCACCAAGATGCTGGGGATGCAAGTCTGCCAGCGCGCCTTTGCCTGCCTTGCCGATGCCACGTGGCGTGCGGCAGGCATCGATAATGAGGGCGTCTGGCATGGGGAACTCCTAAGCTTGGGCAATGATGAAGGACTTCCCATTCTGTGCCCAAGCCGGTACGGCGCGCTGTCTCAAACAGGTCACAACCATCCAAATCATCAAAAAAAAGGGCAGGCTTTTGAAGGGCCTGCCCTGTGTAATTGACCCCTGTTCGGGTCACCTGGAGATTGGCGTCGGTAGCATCACGGAACTGGTGCTTTGCTCGCCCAGGGTATTCGCCTTGGCACCGACATGCCTGACTTTAATGGAACGCCTGTTCGCGTCAAGGCAGGGAAGTTGAAGCAACTGTTGGGTTTGAGAACTAGTTCTCAGATTGACAGGAATCTTCAGCCGAAGGGCTCTTAGCTGAAGTCCACGGCAAGGTCGACGGTTCGCGCGGGGGCCTGCGTGCTGGCCTGGCTCAGCTTGCCAAGATCCGTATCGCCGCGAGCGGCGGCGCGAACTGTGTCCAGCAGATTCTGGTCGGAGTAAGGCTTGATCAGGAAGGCATTGACCCCGACGCTCAAAGCATGCTCGCGGTGCTTGTCCTGCCCGCGCGATGTCAGCATGATGACGGGCACCTTGGGCTGGTCCGAGCGGTTGCGGATGAACTCGGTCAGCTCAAAACCGTTGAGCTGAGGCATTTCGAGGTCGGTAAGGATCACTGAGAAGCGGCCATCCAGCATGGCGCGCATCGCCTCCAGGCCGTCGCGTGCCAAGGTCACTTTGTAGTTTTCGTCGCGCAGCAAAGCACCGATGGTGTTACGAACGGAAGAAGAATCGTCCACCACCAAAACGTGTTGCTGCTCCTGCATCGCCGCCTGCAGGTCGCGCAAGCCCTGCGCCTGCACGGGCAGGGGTCGGCGCGAGAGGTCAATCAAGTCCAGCACGAGCGCCAGGCTGCCGTCTGCCAGCGTGGCCACGCCGCTGATGCCAGGCATGCTGTCGATCAGCTCGGGCGGTGGCGACACCAGGTACTCGCGCGCTTCAATGATGCGGTCTACTTCAATACGGCGAAATGAGCCATCCACATTTACCACCAGCGAGGGCTTTAGGCGGGCACCCCCGCGGTCATCCGCTTGGCTTGAGCCGTGCAGCAGTTGCGGCAGCGACACCATGGGCATGTCTGCACCCACATCGGCAACTTCTGTGGGTACGTCCACTATAAAAGCGGCTGGCTCGGCGCGCTCAAGTTGGGTACTGGGTACGAGGAATTTCTCGCCATCGGCCTCCAACAACAGCGCATGCACGGTGCCGATGGATGACAGCACAAACAGCCGGAACTCGGTGCCGAAACCCAACTCGGACGACACGCCAATATTGCCCTGCAAGGACGACACAGCCTGCGCAACCGCATCCAGCCCGACACCGCGACCTGATGTTTCGGTGACGGCAGAGCGGGTGGTGAAACCTGGTAAAAATATCAAACGGCCAATTTCTTCGTCGGTCAGCTCGGCGTCAACCGGCACCAGGCCGCTCCATTGAGCCTTGTTCAAAATGGCAGCGTAGTCCAAGCCACGGCCATCATCGGTGATGGTGATGACCACGCCACTGCCACGCGCCGCAAAATTAACTTCAATGCTGCCCTCTTCAGGCTTGCCCAGGGCCAGCCGCTCATCCGGCGTCTCGATGCCATGGTCAACGCTGTTTCTGAGCAGATGCAGCAGGGCCTCGGACAGAGGGCCCAGCACCGCCGCGTCAACCCGCAGGTCATCACCACTGATGTTGATGCTGGCACGCCTGCCCACCGCCACACACGTTTGGCGCACCGTACGGCGCAGGCGCGCGCGCAAACCCGAGAGCGGGCGCAGACGGGCCTGGGCAATCTGGTAGCGCGCTTCACGGGCAATGTCGAGCTGGCGCTGGGTCAAGACATTCGCATTGCGCAGTGACGGCAGCAGCTCACCGCGCGCCGCACGCAGGTCATTCATCGCTTCATTGAGCGCTTGCGTGGCGCCCGTCAACTCGTTGTAGCGATCCATTTCGAGGGCGTTGAACCCGGCTTGCTGTTCCTGCTCCGCACTGAACAAAACGCCCACGTCAGTGCTGCTCGGCGCAGTTGCTTTAGCGGTACCGCCGGATCCGGTAGCTGCGGTTTCTGTAGCCCGCCCCAATCCTTGCAGCACCACGCGGCTTTCGATTTCGGCCAGACGCAAAGCCGCCACTTGATCCAGACCCGCCAGCGCGCCAAACCGGTTCATCAGCTCGTCGTTTTGCGTGCGCAGGCGCAACAGGCCAATGGCGAGTTCATTGACTGCGCGGAACACCTTGTCCAGCGCCTTGGCGGAGATGCGCACCTGCGGGTCTTCGTCGCTTTGGGTTTCATTGCCGGTACCGTCGGCCACGGCAGTCGCCGTCTCGTCATCGACCTGAATTACCGGCCGTTGCGTTGCCGGCGTGGCGGTCACAACCGATGGCTGGGCATCGTCGCCCAGCAACAACTCCGGTGGCACCTCGATGCCTTGCAGATGGCTGGCCCAGGCGTGAAGCTGGCAGGTGACGTGCTCAAATTCTTGCCGCATTGGGGTTTTCATCGGCGTTTTATTGGCCAAATGATTGAGTGCCAGGTCAAGCTGATCACAACTGGCGGACATCACCTGATGCAGCCCGGCAGGGGCCACAAAATCCTCTCGCCGGAAGGCCTCCAGCACATCTTCGAGCGCATGCGCCAGCGTGGCAACGCCGCGAAC
>JANNFW010000499.1:0-3525 GCA_031380235.1 Rhodoferax sp.
CCTTCATGCTCAATGCGCGCCCGCGTAAGTCTTTGGGCTGGAAGTGTCCGGCTGAACTGTTCCTGCCCAAGGGCGCTTTCGACTTCCAAGCTTACTGGGCCGCTAAACTCAAAACTGTTGCACTTGGGGCCTGAATCCGCCGCAAATTTTGCATTTTTTCTACTGCAAATTAACTTACAGGTTAATTTTTAAAGTTTAACTGCGTATCGTGCTGAAGTCCAAGGTCACAAAAAAATCGCCAGGGTCACTGGCGATTCTTCAAGCGCATCGGCTGCGGATGCGCGGTTGTCTGGACGGTGCGTTTTTGTGGGGAGCAAATTGTCTCCTGGGCCTCTCTAGCGCACAAGGCTTGTGGCCCGTTCGCGAGTGGGCAGAGTTTAGAAACCGCACCCGACCGGCGCATTGGGACTTACCCTCTCGGATATACCCTTCAAGGCTGCCCCATCGCATCTTCAAAAATCCACTGCGCTGCTTTTTCCGCAATCATCAGTGTGGGCGAGTTGGTGTTGCCACTGGTGATGGTCGGCATCACGCCAGCATCCACCACGCGAAGGCCTGCAATCAGCCCATTTTTGCCGCGCACGCGTAGGCGCGAGTCCACAACCGCCATCGGGTCGTCTAGCTTGCCCATTTTGGTGGTGCCCACGGGGTGAAAGATGGTGGTGGCGATGTCACCCGCCAGTTTGGCCAATTCGTCGTCGGTTTGAAATTGCGTGCCGGGTTTCCACTCGACGGGCTGGTACTTTGCCAAGGCGGGTTGCGCCACGATGTTGCGCGTGACCCGCAGCGAATCGGCGGCAACTTTGCGGTCTGCGTCGGTGCTGAGGTAGTTTGGCGCAATCGCGGGCGCGTCTTCAAACTTGTTGCTTTTGATCTGCACCGTACCCCGGCTGGTAGGGTTTAAGTTGCATACGCTGGCCGTGAACGCGTTGACGCTGTGCAGTGGCTCGCCGAAGGCATCGAGGCTCAAGGGCTGCACGTGGTACTCGATATTGGGGTGGGGCTGGGCCGCATCGCTGCGCGTGAAGGCGCCCAACTGGCTCGGTGCCATGCTCATCGGGCCACTGCGTTTGAACGCATATTCGAGCCCAATCATCGCTTTTCCCCAGAGACTGTTGGCCATCGTGTTCAGGGTTTTGACGCGGAATTCGTCACTGCTAACTTTGAACACGGCGCGAATCTGCAAATGATCAGACAAGTTAGCACCCACACCTGGTGCATCGATAGTGACATCAATGCCATGCTTCTGCAACAACGCGGCAGGGCCCACGCCTGAGAGCTGCAAAATCTGCGGCGATGCCACACTGCCCGCGCACAAAAGCACCTCGCGCGAGGCGGTCGCGGTCACCATGTGTTGGTTTGCGCTGACCTCTGCGCCGGTGCAAACCTGACTGCCATCAGGGCGGGTTTCGATGTTCAGTTTGGCCACCTGGGCCGATGTCCACATTTCAAAGTTGGGCCGCGCGTAGCAGGTGGGCCGCAAGAACGCTTTGGCCGTGTTCCAGCGCCAACCTGCTTTCTGATTCACCTCGAAATAGCCCACGCCCTCGTTATTGCCGCAGTTGAAGTCAGTGCTTGCAGGAATGCCCGCCTGCTGAGCTGCCTGGGCAAACGCATCCAGCACATCCCAGCGCAGCCGCTGTTTTTCGATGCGCCATTCGCCGCCCGCATTGCGGCCTCGCAGCAGTTTTTTGTAAGGCGTATCGCCGGTTGCCATCAATTCCGGCGCTGTGCCGCGCGCGCCGTGAAAGGCATCAGCGCCTTTGTAATGATCTTCATGCAGCTTGAAGTACGGCAGCGCGTTGTCCCAGCGCCAGGCCGCGTCGCCCGTAAGTTCGGCCCACTGGTCGTAGTCGCGCGCCTGCCCGCGCATGTAGATCATGCCGTTGATGCTGCTGCATCCGCCAAGGCCCTTGCCGCGCGGGTAACGCAGCGCGCGGCCATTCAAACCCGCCTCGGGCTCGGTGTTGTAAAGCCAGTCGGTGCGCGGGTTACCGATGCAATACAGGTAGCCGACGGGGATGTGAATCCAGTGGTAATCGTCCTTTCGGCCCGCCTCAATCAGCAGCACGCGCTTGCTCGCATCCGCGCTCAAGCGGTTGGCCAACAGGCAGCCAGCGGTTCCGGCCCCGATGATGATGTAGTCGAATTGAAGATTGCTCATGGCCGGAACGCATCCTCTACGCCGGGTCGATCCCCACTTCGCGGGGCCCCTCGCCCAGCGGCTTCGAGTCGCCCAGCGCCGATGATGATGTAGTCGAAGGTGGTGTCGGTCATTGGATGTGGTCAGGAATTGAGGGCGATCCAATCTTGCTCGCTGCTGACCACGTGCAAGCCTTCAATGCGCTTGAAGTGGGCATCCAAAGTCAACAAAGGGCAGTCGTGTTCTTTTGCAGCGGCGGCAATCCAAAGATCATTGGTGGGTATTGGCAAACCTGCCAAGCGCAACTGGTAGCTCATGAGGGCGTACTCCCGGCTGGTTGACGCGCCGACAATCGCGATAGAAACATTGGGTGATTCCAAAAACTGTTCCAACATCAATTCATTGGCGACATTGCGGTTGCCATTGACAAATCCAAACCGCAATTCCCCCAACACCACAGCAGGTATCCAGACATGACTGGCTCCGCGGATGATCGCCAGCATTTCGGCATTGCTTTTTCGGTACGCGCTGTAGGTGTTCGTATCCAGGCATAAAGACGTCATTTCCACATTTCCGGATCAATTTCCCGCGTGCTTTTCGTCGCTTCCATAAACTCGTCTTCGTCAGCTTGCGTCCATCCACCCGCATACTTGTCCAGATCGTTGCGCGGCCGAAGGCACTCGTGAGCATATTGGACGTCGGGCTTTGGCAACGGGGTCGGCCGCAAAGCGGACTCGATGAGCTGATGCAAAAACCGATTCACGCTCAAGTCACGCTTTTTGGCTTCGCTCTTGAGTTGGTTGGCAAGCTGGTCGTCGAGGTCGCGAATGATGAGGGTGCTCATGGAACTCTCCTGCGCTTAAAACTGCCATGATAGCGCGATATCAGATATTGGTTTTTGCTTGACGCAAAATTTACCGAACTCCATAATAGAACATTAGTGAATCAATGTTTTACCAATGAAACAAATTCGAGAAAAAGGCACTTTATGAGTGAGTTCAAAGAAGATCAAGCAGGCCACTGGGTGGACGTGGCCGCACGCGATCAACTCGACCCGGACTTTCCTTTGGGCGTGGACATCAACGGCCAGAAGATTGGCTTGTATGTGATTGACGATCATGTCCACGCCGTGGAAGACGTTTGCCCGCACGCCTTCGCGCTGCTGTCGCAAGGGTTTGTGGAGAATGGGTTGATTGAATGCCCGCTGCACGGTGCGCAGTTTGACATTGCGACGGGCAAGTGCCATACCGAGATTGGCGGACGCGACTTGAGCTGTTTTGACGTGCGCGTGCAGGATGGGCGCGTTGCGATCAGGATCATGCCTGCATGACCCCTGGCGCAGAAATCCAACTGCAAGGTCGCCGCGTGCTGGTGACCGGTGC
>JANNFW010000614.1:0-13972 GCA_031380235.1 Rhodoferax sp.
GGACTTCAAGAGCCTGTGGCGCAGCGCAAAACCCACCATCGCCAAAGTGCATGGTTACGCAGCCGCAGGCGGCAGCGACATCGCCTTGTGTTGCGACCTGCTGATGATGGCCGATGACGCCCGCATCGGATACATGCCCACCCGCGTGTGGGGCTGCCCGACCACGGCGATGTGGACGTACAGGCTGGGTGCCACGCGCGCCAAGCAGATGATGTTCACGGGCGACACGATTGACGGAAAAAAGGCTGAGGCCTGGGGCTTGGCGAATGAGTCGGTGCCTGCTGATCAGCTTGATGCTGCGACTCTGAAACTTGCGAACCGTATTGCCAGCGTGCCGAGCTCCCACTTGGCAATGCACAAGATGGTAGTAAACCAAGTGCTGCTGACGATGGGCTTGGAGCAATCGCAGCAGATGGCAACGTTGATGGATGGCATCACCCGCCACAACCCTGAAGGCCTTTGGTTCCGACGCTATGCACAGCAAGAAGGCTTCAAGGTGGCAGTGCAGTGGCGCGACAGTGGTCGGCCCATACCTGAAGGGAATGAGGCGCGCGAATTGATTCGCCAAATGAACAACGTGCGCGAAACGGCTGGCTCAAAGCTTGATAGGAAAATCGAATGAGCTTGTTAAAAGGCATACGCGTTCTCGACTTCGGCCGCTTCATCGCCGGGCCTTATTGCGCCGCGCTTCTGGGCGACCTCGGTGCCGATGTCATTCGCATCGAGCGGGTTGAGGGTGGTGAAGATCGCTACATTCCGCACGTGGCCGATACGGGCGAAGGTGGGCTGTACTTGCAGGTCAACCGCAACAAGCGCTGCTTGACGCTTGATTTGGCAAGCGCTGCGGGGCGCGAGATCGTTCGCCAATTGATCAAGACGGCTGACGTTGTCGTTGCCAATCTGCCGCCCGCAACGTTGAAGCACTTGGGGCTGGACTATGAGACGGTTTCCCAACTCAACCCGCGCGCTGTACTGGTGGTGGTTACCGCGTTCGGCAGTGGTGGGCCGTGGAGCGCACACCCTGGTTTTGATGGCGTGGGCCAGGCCATGAGTGGAGCCATGTACATGACCGGCGAACCCGACGCGCCACGCCGCGCGGTCACCACCTACGTTGATTTCTCGACCGCGCAGGCCTGCGCCATGGGTGCGCTGGCCGCCCTGTGGTCGCGCGAGAAAACCGGGTGTGGGCAATTGGTAGAGGGCTCACTCTTGCGCTCGGCAGTGATTCAAACCAATGGCCTGTTGATCGAGCAGGCGGTGCGCAGGCCAGATCGCATCCCGCAAGGCAACCGCGGCTTTGCCACCGCGCCGAGCGATGCGTTCAAAACAAAAACGGGCTGGATATTGGTGCAAACCATCGGCCAGGCCATGTTTGAGCGCTGCTGCGACGTGATCGGTGCGCCAGAGATGAAAACCGACCCGCGCTTCGCCGATGACGAACTGCGCGGTGCCAACAGCTTGGTCATCAGCCAGGCGTTCGCCCAGTGGTGCGCCACAAAAGCCCGTGACGAAGCCTTGGGTGCGTTAGCCAAAGCCAAAATCCCCTGTGGCCCGATCTACTCGCCGCAAGAGGCACTGGAGGATGCGCAGATTCAGGCCAGTGGCCTGCTCACGCAGCGCTATTTTGCAGGCACGCAAGCTTCGTATCCGGTGACACCGCACCCGGTGGATATGTCAGAGTTGCCCGTTGAATATGCCCGATCTGCGCCCACGCTGGGTGAACACACGCATGAGATATTGACCGAGCTGGGCTACTCGGATGACGCCATCAAAACCCTGCGTGATCAAGCCGTGGTCTGAAGCTGCGGTTCAAAGCGCCTCACCTTGAAAGCCGCCGCTGCGCAGGGTGATGACCAGCGTGTCGCGATGACCTCCAATCGCGCCGCTCTCGCCTTCAATAACAATGGGCTGAATCGGCGTCGATTCATGAATCACCCGCGCATCGTCGAGCAGCAACAATGACCAGTTTTGCGTCAAGGTAAACCGTTGGCCGCTCGGCCCGGCTGCATCAAACACGCGTGTCTCGCCACCCTTGATGTTACTGCGATCGACCATGAACACGGCAACAAAATCTACGCCGTCGCGGTGCGCGCCTTCGGGGGTGGGGCGGCCAATGCCGTCTGTCGTGTCGATGCGAAACTGGTGCGCCTCGACAAACCAGGGCTGCGTCTGAGTGCGGACGCTGCTGATGTGTGCCAGCCATATCAGCAGTTTTTGCCACTGTGGATGCGTAGCCAATTCAGGTGCGAGAGGCTCAAACCAACGCTGCATACCGCCGTGCAGCGCGTTGTATTCAACTGGCTGCCAATGCGGGCGATGCGCTACCAGCTTGACATCGCTGCCATCGATCACAAAACAGGAGTGCCTGCGCCTGCGATAGCGGCCGCCATCTTTCAAGTAAGCATCAGGTGGCAAATCGTTCCAGTGCGGTTTGAGCGCATGCAACTGAGCGATGTCGCAGCCTGCCAGTTGCGCAAAATCAGGTGCTGCAAGCACGGCAAAGCCTTGGGTTTGCAGGGTGAAGTTCAGTTCGACAGGGTTGCCAAGCGACGGCGGAGAGAAGGTCGTTGTCATGCCTCGACTTTGACACCTTTCCAAAATGCAACACGGCCACGCACAGATTCCGCCTCGGGCTTGGGATCCGGGTAGTACCAAACAGCGTCAATATTCATGTCGCCGTTGACGATCAGCGAGAGGTAACTGGCCTGGCCTTTCCAACTGCACATGGTTTTGTGGTTGCTGAAGGTGGTGAGGCTGCGGTTCAGCGAGCCCTCGGAGAAATAGTGGTTGCCCTCGACCAAAACGGTGTCGTCGCTTTGCGCGATGACGGCGCCATTCCAAATTGCTTTCATGATTACTCCTTTTTGAGGCTCTTTTCTTTGCTTCTACTTCGGTGCGTGCAACCAGTGCAGACTGAACCGTTTGTCCGCATCAGTCCAGACCGGTCCGGGTGTGAACCCGCCCAAAACAGCTAGCGCACGCAAGCTGTCCACGGTGAATTTATACGAATTTTCCGTGTGCAGCGTTTCGCCCTCCTCAAAGCTGAACGTCTGGCCCTGAATTCGCACGTCTTGGCGCGCACAGCTCATCAAGTGCATTTCGATGCGTTGCAGCGGTGCGTTGTAAAAAGCACTGTGGGCCCACTGGGCAAGGTCAAAATCGGTACCCAGTTCGCGGTTGGCGCGTGCCAGCAGGTTCAAGTTGAAAGCCGCCGTCACACCTTGCGCGTCGCTGTAGGCGGCATGCAAAACGCCGGGGTCTTTGATCAGATCCGCCCCCACCAGCAAAGCGCCACCGTGCAGCACTTTGGCCGCCATGCTGAAAAAATCGACGGCCTCAGCAGGCGTGAAGTTGCCGACGGTAGAGCCGGGGAAAAACCCAACGCGCTGGCCCATTGCCAGATCTAATGCGGGCAGTTTGAACGGCTGCGTGTAGTCCGCCACCACGGGCAGCACTTGCAAAGTGGGGTAGTCGGCCTTCAGTGCGCGCGCGGCAGCCGCGAGGTGCTCGCCTGAGATGTCGATGGGCACGTAACGCGACGGTGTTTGCATTGCATCCAGCAGCAGGCGAACTTTGGTGAGCGAGCCTGCGCCAAATTCGACCAGTTCGGCATGGGCACCCATGTGCGACGCGATCTCGGGTGCGTGCTGCCGCAGGATGGCAAGCTCGGTGCGCGTGGGGTAGTACTCGGGCAGTTCGCATATTTGATCGAACAGGCGGGAGCCCTCCTGGTCGTAAAAATACTTCGGGGCAATACTGCGCGGCTCTTGCTTGAGTGCTGCGAGCATGTCATGGGCAAAGGCAGTATCAACGGTAGACGGGGTGTGGGGAGAATCAGGCATCAGAGACTAAAAAAATCGGTAGGGACAGGGCAACAGAACCAACGTTGTCCGAACAGAATTATCGGGACATTGAAGAGAAGGGAAATTGGCAAGCTGCACTCAGCCCGCCTCAAAGGTCATGCCGGCAAGAAGAAGGCGCTCAACCAGCACACCACCCAGGCCGACTGCTGGGGTCAGCACGCCGCCCGCAGTTTTGCCACCGGGCAGCTCGTCAAGCTGAAGGGCCAGCGCCAGCGCCGCTTCGCACACCATTTTGGTGGTGGCGCGGTTACCGGGGTCGCCTTTGTCTGCGACGCGACCACGCACGATGTGCCCAGCCGCGCTCTTGCCAACCAGCTCGCAGCGGAACGAGCCCCCGTCCATCGCGGCTTCAGACGGCCCGGTGCCCGGCCCCGGAGCCAGTCGGCTGGCAAGCCTGCGCACGGGTCTGAGCTTCATGCTGGTCGCGCCAGCCAGCATGCCAGCGCTGACCACGGCCGCCGCGGCCCCTGCCAGTGGCCCTGCGCCAAAGCGCAAATACTCTTGGTAGTGAAAGTCTTTGCTATAGCCGCTTGATTTGCCCTTTGCGGTCGCAAGCAGCGAGGCACTACGACGCACCACGCGCGTGTTGATCGGCCCCATGAAGAAAGGCCCAAGCCAGGCTTTGAAATCCAGGTCGTATACAGGCGCAATCGGATCCAGGTGCGCACCCGCCGCGGGTACTTTGGTGGTCGTTGGATTGAGCAGAAACGGGTTGGCCATCATCTTCGCCTTGCCAGAACCCATGAAGTTAAACATTGACGCCAGCGTACCGCCATTGACACCGCCGCGCAGCGAGAAGCTGGCTTTGACCGACTCACACGGCTCACCATACTTCTCCATCATGGTTTGCGTGACCAGCCAACTACCCAAGTCAGACGGCACCGAATCAAAGCCGCAAAACGGAATAATGCGCGTGCCATTTTTTTGCGCGGCGGCGTGATGCGCCTTGATCATGTCATGCACCCACGGCGTCTCGCCCGTGATGTCCACATAATGCGTGCCGTGCTTGACGCAAGCCGCTACCAGCTCGCTGCCATACAGCGCAAAGGGTCCGGCGGTGCTGAGCACCACCGTGCAGTCGCGCGCCAAGGCCTCCAGCGCTTCAGCATCTTGTGCATCGGCCACCACGATGCCGGCTTTTTTGGCACCTGGCCCGCAAGCGGCTTTGACCGCCTCCAGCTTGTCCGCACTGCGCCCGGACAGCGCCCAACTCAAGGCCTTCGAACCGCGAGGTCGATTTTGATCCAGTGCGGCAAAGTAGGCCACGGTTTGCTTGCCCACGAAGCCTGTGGCACCGTAAAGCACGATGTCATATTTGCGTTTTTTTGTGGTTGAAACCATCTTGAAGTGTCCTTTGTTCAGCGGCCAATTGTTTTGCCGAGTGGGTCAAATCGTTAAAGGGCGTTTCTGCCAAGCAGGCCGCCGAGCTTGCGCACCAGCCATTTTGGCGTGGCGCGCGTGGCCAGAGTGGTCGCCTGGTTGATGGCACCCGGCACACAGATTGCGCGGCCCTTCATGCAGGCTTCGAAGCCCTGGTGCGCCACATCGTTCACATCGCCCACCATGAAACTCGGGATGCGGCTGACCTTGTCGTTCGCCCCCGCTGCTGCGCGCAGCATGTTGGTCGCCGTGATACCGGGGCACAACGCAGTCACGGTGACCCCCGTGCCTTTAAGCTCTTCGCTCAGCGACTCCGACAGCGACAGCACATAGGCCTTGCTGGCGGCATACGAAGCCAAGCTAGGGATGGGCTGAAACGCGGCAATAGAAGCCACATTGAGCACGCGCTTGGGGCCATCCACATCCGCGCGTGCCACCATGTCGGGCAGGAAAGCACTCAACATGGATGTCACACCCGAGATATTCAGGTCGATGATTTGCTGATGCTTGGCTGCGTCAATCGTCAAAAACGGCCCTTGCTCCAGTACCCCGGCGCAATTGACCAGCACATCAATGTGGCGCTGCTTGGCCTGCAAGGCGTCGAACAGCTTGGCCGCAGCGCCAGGCATTGACAAATCGACCGCGTGAGCCACGGCGAAAATGCCGTGCGCAGCCTCAAGCTCGCTCGCCAAAGCCTTGAGCTTGTCCGCACTGCGTGCCACCAAAATCAAATCGTGCCCAGCGCTTGCAAAGCACCGCGCCAACACCTCGCCAATTCCCGACGATGCTCCCGTAACCAGTGCCACTGGGTTGGAGCTGGCAGCTTTCGCGGCTTTCTTAGGATTGGCGGGCTTTGCTGATTTGGATAATTTTGTGACCATTATTTTTCCTGGTGATTTCCTTCTGAACAAAGGTGGCCCCGCAGTTGCTGCATCACCACCGTTCGACTGTCGCTCAAGTAACCAATATCTTTCCTATTTGACACTAATATCGGACGTTTTTCAAAGGAGCCTTCCATGACCCAAATTGCCACCGCAATCACGCAACTCGTCAACCACCAAATTCGCCTGGCCTCTCGCCCCGTCGGCATGCCCACTGCCGCAAATTGGGCGACCACCTCCGAGCCTGTGACAGAACCTGCCGAGGGCGGAGTGCTGCTCAAAACGCTCGCCCTGTCGCTCGACCCCGCCATGCGCGGCTGGATGAATGAAGGCAAGAGCTACATCCCGCCCGTCGGCATCAATGAAGTCATGCGCGCAGGCGGCGTGGGCAAAGTCATCGCCTCCAAGAGCTCCAAGTTTGCCGTGGGTGATTACGTGTCCGCCGGGTTTGGTGTGCAGGAATATTTGAACCTGCCCGAAGCCGAGATGAAGCGCAACGGCCTCGTCAAAATCGACTTGCGCGTGGGCAGCTTGACGCAGTGGCTCAATGTGCTGGGCATGCCCGGTATGACGGGCTACTTCGGCTTGATGGACGTGGGCCAGCCCAAGGCAGGCGAGACGGTCGTCGTCTCAGGCGCAGCGGGCGCAGTGGGCCAGACCGTCGGCCAGATCGCCAAAATCAAGGGCTGCCGTGTGGTCGGCATTGCGGGTGGCAAGGCCAAGTGCGATTGGGTGGTCAAAGAGTTGGGCTTTGATGCCTGCATCGATTACAAGGCGGGCGCGGGCTCTGTGCGGGCGGGCTTGAAAGAGCATTGCCCCAAAGGTGTAGACGTTTACTTCGACAACGTGGGCGGCGAGATATTGGACGACGTGCTGGCCAAAATCACACGCGGCGCGCGCATCATCATCTGTGGTGCCATCAGCCAGTACAACAACACCACAGCGATCCAAGGCCCCAAAAACTACCTCAGCCTGCTGGTCAACCGCGCGCGGATGGAAGGCATCGTCGTGTTCGACTACGCCGAGCGCTACCACTTGGCGGTGGCTGAAATGGCAGGCTACCTGAAGGACGGACGCATGAAGAGCAAGGAAGATGTGGTGCACGGCATCAACACCTTCCCCGACACGTTGTTGAAGTTGTTCAATGGTGAGAACTTTGGCAAGCTGGTGTTGCAGGTGGCAACGGATTGACGCTTGATATGCTATATTAATTATAGCTTTTTATGCATATCATCCGAGAGCTAGAGGCATATTTTATTGATATTTTATCCAAAACAGGTGTTTTAGATCGTCAATAAACCTAATTTGGGTATTTATTGATCTTCAATCGATCTTCAATCACCCTTCGCCCGCCACTGTCTCTCGGCACTGTCCCAAGCCTGTAGCGCCTGTAGATCGGGTACCCAGGCCAAGCCTGACTTGGCATCGGAGGATGCGGCTTGCGGGGTGACCAGAACGTCCAGCACGGCGGGGAGATTTTTAAGGGCACGTTGGATCGCGCCGGCAAGGTCAGCCTCTTTTTCGACCCGCTCACCATGCAGCCCAAAGGCCCTTGCCATGGCGGCGTGATCTGCAAACTGTAGCTGCGTGCCGACCACCTTGCCGTGAGTCTCCTGCTGGTCGCGCACCTCGATGGCCCAGGCTCCGTTGTTGGCGACCACGATCAGCACCAGTGCTTTGTGCCGGGCAGCGGTATCGATCTCCATCGCGTTGAAGCCAAACGCGCCATCGCCCGTGGCAACGACCACGACGCGCCCAGGGCACGCTAGGGCGGCGGCGATGCCGAAGGGCGTGCCCACGCCGATGCAGCCCAGCGGGCCAGGGTCAAGGTACGTGGTGGGCGATAGGCCCACGCGGACAAAGCTCAAGAAATCGCCGCCGTCGGTCACCACCACGGCATCGGCGGGCAAGGCATCTTTCAGGGCAGAGATCAAGCGGTTCGGATGCATCAGGCCGTCGCTGCCTGCTGGAGCGTTCTTCATCGACGTGACCAGCTTCTGCGCGCGCGCCAAGTGATCATTGCGATACCGCAGCGCCCAGGCACGGTCGACCGACGAAGGCCGCTTGCCAGCGACTGCCAGCATGGCTTCAAGGGTGGCCGCAGGCGTGCCCAGCAACTCGACCGCGCCGCGCCGGTTGTCGCGCAGCTCGCCGCCGTTGTCCGCAATACGCAGAAAGCTCGCTGTACCAAAAATCGCAGGCGACCCGTAGGCCAACTGAAAATCGAGCTTGCGGCCAAGCGTGATGACCAGATCAGCATCCCCCATGACGGTGCCGCGCATGGCGGCCACCACCGAGGGATGGTCTTCTGGAACCAGGCCGCGGCTCTCGCCCGTGTCCAGGTACAGCGCGCCGGTGCGATCCAGCAGCTCGCGCAAGGCTGCGCCCGTACCGCGAGCGCCCCGCCCAGAGATCACCAGCGGCCGCTTGGCGCTCCACAGGAGTTCGACCGCCTGCGTGATGGCGGCTTGATCGGGCGTGAGCATGACGGGCGTGCGCGGGAGGAAGTATTCGGGCAGTTGCATCGCTGGCGAGACGCTGGCGCGCAGCGTGTCAACCGGGAAATCGAGGTAAACCGGCCCGGGCTCGCCGCTGTGCCCGCAAGCACGGGCCATCGCCTCGTCCAGTTCCTGCAACACCAGATCTGCATTGCGCACAGTGCGCGCGTAACGTGTGATGGGCCGTACGAATTCGGTATGTACCATGTCTTGCAGAGCGCCCCGGTTTTCCTGAAACTGCGGCGGTGTGCCAGACAGCACCATGACAGCAGCCCGCGCCACGTGTGCGTTGGCGATGCCCGTCATGGCGTTGGTCACCCCTGGCCCGGCAGTGACCAGCGCCACGCCGACGGTGCCCGTAAGTTCCGCATGCGCGTGCGCCATGTAGACGGCAGCCCGCTCGTCGCGCACGTCCACGATGCGGATGCCTTCAGCGTCCAGGCGCATCCAGATCGGCATGATGTGGCCGCCGCAGAGTCCAAAAACCGTGGTCACGCCACGCGCACGCAGGAAGCGCGCAATGAGCGCTGCGGCGCTTTGATGGGAGATGGCTGATGAGGTCATGTGGATGTTCGATGTCAAAAAAACTAATATTTTATGGTATTCTGAATTCAGAGTTCTAAATTCATATCAATTGTTTGCGAAAATACCATGAATCATCTCTTGACCGTTGCCGAGGCCGTGGCCACCCACGCCCGCCTGACACCCCATAAGATCGCGGTGCGCGACTCGCAGCGCTCGCTTACCTTTGCACAGTGGCATCAGCGGAGCAACAAGCTGGCCAATGGCCTGCTTAGCCTTGGACTGCAAAAAGGCGACCGGGTGGCCCTGTTGGCCTACAACTGCGCTGAATGGATGGAGATATACAGCGCGCTGGCGGCAGCCGGGCTTGTCGCCGTGCCGATCAACTTCAGGCTGACGGCGCCAGAGATCGGCTACATCGCGACCCACTGCGAGGCCAGGGCCTTCATCGTGCAGGACGACTTGCGCGACCGCGTGGAGGAACTGCGTACAACGCTGGCCATCGAGAGCGGTGCTTACGTCCACTTCGGTGCCGCAACACCGCCGGGCTGGGCGGGGTATGAAGACCTCATCGCCCACGCCAGCGATGCGAGTCCGTCTGTGCAGGTGCTACCTGCGGACTGCTGCGCGCTGATGTACACATCGGGCACCACCGGGCGGCCCAAGGGTGCCATCCGCAGCCATGAAGGCAACACCTTGATTGCGCTCGCAACAGCCCTTGAGATGGGATTCAGCAAGGCGGACATTGGCCTGCTCGTCATGCCTATGTGCCATGCCAATTCGCTGTACTTCAGCCACACCTTCGTGCACTTGGGGGCCACCTGCGTGATCGATGATCGTAAGAGCTTTGACCCGGAGGCCCTGCTGTACACCCTAGCCAGCGAGAAGGTCACGTTCACATCGCTGGTGCCCACGCACTACATCATGATGTTGGGCCTGCCCGAGGCAACCAAGGCACGCTACGACGTGAGCGCGGTGGACAAGCTGATGATCTCATCCGCCCCCGCCCGCAAGGACACCAAGCTGGCGATTTTGGAGTTCTTCTCCAACGGCAAGCTGCACGAGCTGTATGGATCGACCGAACTGGGCTGGGCCACGCTGCTTCGCCCCGAGGAGCAAATTGCCCAACTCGGCTCGGTAGGCCGCGAATGGGCTGGCTCTGGCGCGATCAAGCTGCTTGATGAGCAGGGGCACGAGGTTCAAGACGGTGAAGTGGGCGAGCTTTACGCCCGCACGCCCTATGTTTTTGACGGCTATTGGCGCAACCCCGAGAAAACTGCCGAGGCCATGCGCGGCGCGTGGTGCTCGGTAGGCGACATGGCACGGCGCGATGAGAACGGCTACATCCACCTGGTGGATCGCAAGAGCAACATGATCATCAGCGGTGGCGAAAACATCTATCCGTCCGAGGTGGAGAGCGTGATCGGCGCACACCCGCATGTGAAGGATGTGGCGGTGGTGGGCGTACCGCATGAGAAGTGGGGCGAGGCGGTGAAGGCGGTCGTCGTCCTTCACCGTGGCGCCAACTTAAGCGAAAGCGAGGTGCTGGCGTGGTGCCGAGGCCGCATGGCCAGTTTCAAGCGCCCGCAGTCTGTGATGTTTCTGGATGACGCGGACATGCCCCGCAATGCAACAGGAAAGCTGTTGCACCGAGTGCTCAGAGACCGTCTGGCTGAGCAATCTTAAGGAACTTCAAGGAACTTCAAGGAACCTCGGCATAACCATCCGCGAGACGTGCGATCATAAAATCAGCAGCGCGCGTGATGTGTTCGCGCGCCAAAGTCTCCGCCCGTTTGCCGTTGCCGATGGCAATGGCATCAAGGATGACGGCATGCTCATCCCACACATCGCGCGGCTTTTCGTCGCGCAGCAACACTTGGCCCATCACCCACTGCATGTAGGTCAAGTGCGGGCTCAACGCAGGCGCGATCAGGGAGTTGCCCGACAAGGTATGGATGAAATCGTGGAAGCGCATATCCGCCGCGATCATTTTCGGCACTTGACCAGTTGCCACCGCCTTGCGGCCAGCTTCAATCAAGGCAGGTCCCTGCCGAGCCGCTTTCTCGGCGTTCAGCTCAGCAGCCCTGCGGCAGGCCAGGCCCTCAATCACGGCACGCATGTCATACATGTCGCGGATGTGGTCGGGGTCGAGCGGCGCAATCACCAGGCGGCTGCCCGGCGCATCGCGCAGCACGCCCTGGCTGAGCAACAGTTGAAGCGCCTGCTGCACCGGTTGGCGCGACACCCCCAGCGCCTGCGCAATGCGCTCCTGCACCACACGTTCACCGGGTGCCAGCTTGCCCGAGGCGATTTCTGCCAGCAGCGACTCTCGCACCTGCTCGACAAGCTTGGGCTGCGATGACAGCGTTTTCATGGGGTGATGCTCTTTTCTAGAGGTCGTTCACTCCTATTTTAGGCGGTCGCAGTGGTCAAGCTACCAAAAACCCATTTTAGGTATATCTAGGTTACTTCGGGATACTTCGGTATAGGGTCGATCAGGGCGTAGCCGTCGCAATGCCAATCGGCCGCACCAGGCTGGTGTTGCTGCTGCCCAGCAGCTCACAGCTGCCCGCGCTCACGCTGCACTTGGCTACACCGTTGGCCACAACGCCGGTTGAGTTCGAATTGAATATTGGTGCATAAAGCGTGCCGTCTTTGCCAAAGACCAGGTTACCGACCGTTGTGGCAATGGTGCCGCCAAACAGTTTGCCGGTGTCGATGGTTTTAACCAACACTTTGGTCGTACGGTCGTAGCTCCTGATCCCGCCTGCAAAATCGGTGGTGTAGAGCAAACCGTCCGTCCCCACAGCCAAGCCGAGCAAGCTGACGTAGCCGCCACCGCCAGGCGTTGGCGTGGGAGCCGGTGCGAACAGCTCGCCGACTTTGATCGTCAGGTCGTAGCGCAGCACCTGGCTGTCAAACTTGTAGCTGATGCCGCCCAGCCCATCGGCCACGCTGCCTTGCGTGGTGACGTAGAGCTTGCCATCCGGGCCAAACATCAAATCGTTGGGGCCATTGAGCAACCCGGCAGCGGTGCCATTGCCTCTGGCAAATACCGACATGAATGCGCCAGTTTTTCCGTCAAACTGCAAAATTTCATCGCTTCTGAAGCTGGCGACATACAGGTTGCCGTCTGGACCAAAGGCGTTGCCGTAGGGGCGTTTCATGCTGCTGCTCTGGGCAAACACACCGATGAACGCGCCGGTTTTGCCGTTGTAGCGAAGAATCTGGCCATCGGTGTTGCTGCCGCTGCTCACGTACAAATTGCCATCGGGGCCGAAGGTGAGATCGTCCGGGTCTTTCAGGCCGCCCGAACCGGCGGTGATGAAGTCTTTGACATAGGCACCCGTCTGTCGGTCGATCACGACGACATTGCTGGCGCGAGTGTTGCCCACCAGCAGCGGGGCTGGCGGCACCACCGGCGCATCACTGGAGCCCCCGCAGCTTGCTAGCAGTGCGGCCAGAATGACGAGACAAGGCAACATGGCCAGGCGAACAGACTGATGGACACTGAAGCGGGTTTTCATGCGATTCTCTTTAAAAGGGTTGATGAGGCGGATCGCGTTGCAACTCCTGTGCCACCCTTTTGAGCCACAGCCAGGCACTACCTCAGTGCAGACTTGTTGGCATAAAACCTGCTGATTCCCGAAAGCCATTCATCATGACAATACCCTCCCATTCCATCGCCGCGTTCCTCGCCGCCATCGACGGCATCGCTTGCACACAAGACGGTGAGGTTCTCACCGTTAAAAGCAAAGATTACTTTTGGTACAGCCCGCTGCTTCAGGAGGCGTTAGGCGACAAGCTGGGTGATATCTTGATCAAGCCGAACGATCAACAAGAGTTGATCGCCGTAGTTGCCGCTGCCGTCAAAAATCAAATCAACCTCACCGTGCGCGGCGGCGGTACGGGCAACTACGGGCAATGCGTGCCGCTGCAAGGCGGCATCATTTTGGACATCACGGGGTTGAACCGGGTGCTGTCGATTGAGCCCGGCCATGTGCGCTGCGAAGCCGGTATCTTGATGTTGGAGCTGGAGCGCGCGGTGCGCTCAGATGCGTGCGTGCCCGGCGGGCAGGAGCTGCTGATGTACCCCAGCACGCGCGATATCGCCACGATTGGCGGCTTTGTGGGTGGTGGCTACGGCGGTGCGGGGTCGATTCGCAATGGTATTTTGAAAGACCCCGGCAACGTCACCCAGGTGCGGGTGGTGACGATGGAGGCAACACCGCGCGTTATCGACCTGGACCATGCCGACATCCAGAAAGTGCACCATGCGTTTGGCACCAACGGCATCATGATTGAACTGACGCTGAAGCTGAAGCCCGCTGTGAACTGGGTGCATCACGTTGCGCTCTTTGACGGCTACGCCAGTGCGTTGAAGCTGTGCGTAGCGGCGACGGATGCCGTTAGCCGCACCGTGCCCATTGGCAGCAACGAGGCCCTTAGTGAGATTAGTGAAATTAGTGAGAACTTGCTGGATGCGTTTCTGATCACCGCTGTAGAGCGCCGGTTTGCTCCTTTTTACGAAAAGGAATTTGGCGCGCGCTTTCCGGCCAACCGCGATGCCGTCTTCAGCATGATCCACCCCGATTACCTGGCGCAGTGGCGCGACATGGTGAACGCCCACGGTGGCCAGGAGACGATGGCGTTGACCGAAGACGAGCTGGCGCCGCTCGGACTGGTGCCCAGTTTTGAATGCGGCTGGAACCACACCACACTCATGGCGCTGCGCCAAGACCGCAGTTGGACTAATTTGCAAACCATCCACGCCTGGCCGCTTGACATTGACCAGATCGAAGCGCACATGCAGCGCTGGGGCGACGAG
>JANNFW010000646.1:0-1705 GCA_031380235.1 Rhodoferax sp.
CATGTGGCACATCGAATACCCGTTTTCTGATGGCCCGCAAAAGGCGTCTGACGGCTCAATCATCAAAGGCATGCACATTGCCACGACGCGGCCTGAGACCATGCTGGCCGATGGCGCACTCGCCGTTCACCCGGACGATGAGCGCTACAAGCACCTCGTTGGCATGATGGTGGACTTGCCTTTGTGCGACCGCAAAATCCCGGTGTTTGCGGATGATTTTGTGGACAAGGAATTCGGCAGCGGCTGCGTCAAGATCACCGGCGCACATGACTTCAACGACTATGCCTGCGCGCAGCGCCACAAGTTGCCGATGATCACCATCTTCACGCTGGATGCAAAGATCAACGAAAACGGACCTGCCGCCTATCAAGGCATGGATCGATTCGTCGCGCGAAAGGCGGTTTTGAAGGATCTGGAGGCTCAACACTTCCTGCAAAAAGCAGTGGCACACAAGAGCATGATCCCCGTGTGCGGACGCACGGGCCAAGTGGTCGAGCCGATGTTGACAGATCAGTGGTTTGTGGGCTTGTCCAAAGTGAGCCCTCTTGACCCCACAGGCAAATCTATCGCGCAAAAAGCCATCGATGCGGTGCAATCGGGCCAGGTCAAGTTCGTGCCCGAAAACTGGGTTAACACTTATAACCAGTGGATGAACAACATTCAAGACTGGTGCATCAGCCGCCAGTTGTGGTGGGGCCATCAAATTCCGGCGTGGTACGACGAAGACGGCAACGTGGTGGTCGCGCGCAATGAAGCCGAAGCGCAAGCCAAAGCGCCTGGCAAAACGCTGCGGCGTGATGAGGATGTTTTGGACACGTGGTACTCGTCTGCGCTGGTTCCGTTCAGCACCATGGGTTGGCCACAGAAGACTGAAGACGCGAAGCTTTACCTGCCCTCCAGCGTTCTCGTCACTGGCTACGAAATCATCTTCTTCTGGGTGGCCCGAATGATCATGATGACGACGCACTTCACGGGCCAAGTGCCCTTCCACACCGTCTACATCCATGGCATGGTGCGCGACAGTGAAGGCAAGAAGATGAGCAAATCCGAGGGCAATGTGATTGACCCGGTCGATTTGATTGACGGCGTAGACATTGAAACGCTGGTGCAGAAGTCCACCGTGGGCCTGCGCAAGCCCGAGACCGCGCCCAAGGTGGCGAACCGCGTGCGCAAGGAGTTCCCCACCGGTATGCCCGCGTATGGCGCGGATGCCCTGCGCTTCACCATGGCCAGCTACGCCAGCCTGGGCCGCAACATCAACTTTGACACCAAGCGCTGTGAGGGTTACCGCAATTTCTGCAACAAGCTCTGGAATGCATCGCGCTTTGTGCTGATGAATTGCGAGGGGCAAGACTGCGGCCTGCAAGAGCACACCAAGGCTGAGTGCGCCCCCGGCCAGCCCTTCCACGGCTACATGCGCTTCAGCCAGGCGGATCGCTGGATCAGCTCGGTATTGCAGCAGGTTGAGGCGGATGTTGCCAAAGGCTTTGCCGACTTCCGGCTGGACAACGTGGCCAACACGATTTACGAATTCGTCTGGAACGAGTTTTGCGACTGGTACCTGGAGATTGCCAAGGTGCAAATCCAAAATGGCACCGATGCAGAGAAACGCGCCACGCGCCGCACCTTGATCCGCACGCTGGAGTGCGTGATGCGATTGGCCCACCCTGTCATTCCCTTCATCACCGAAGCGCTATGGCAAAAG
>JANNFW010000662.1:0-2309 GCA_031380235.1 Rhodoferax sp.
GTCTTGATTTCAGCCACATTCTTCTTGATGACTCCCTGATCAACCAGCTTGAGCCACATGTCCATACCTTTTGTCCCAGCGTCTTTGTCCAGCGTCATCTTGCCGGAGGCATCGTTAAAAGACTTGCCCATGCTCCAATACGGCAGCAGGAAGGTGCACACGGTGCCTTCGATCGGTGCGCCTTGAATGGACAGGCCCTGCAGATTAGGATTTTTTTCACCGTCCTGGATTTTCTTGGCCGCAACGCCCAGCTCGTCCCAGGTTTTGGGTTCTTTGATGCCGTATTTATCCAACAGATCTTTGCGGTAGTACATGAACATCGCATCGGCAAAGCCGGGCATGGCCGCCACCTTGCCGTTGACGATGTTGGACTGCGCATAGACCGGCAGGTAAGCCTTCATCACAGACGGCCCGCCAACGTACGCATCCAGCGGCTCCAGCCAGCCCGCGCTGAAGTACTGCGCCGGGTTGACGATGTCGATCAGGTAAATATCAATGGCGGAGTCTTTCGCGTTCAGGATGGTGCTCAGGTACTGTCGCTGTAGTTCGGACGTCGCCCCGCCCGTCTCAATGTCGATCTTGACGTTGGGGTTGGCCTTCTGGTACTGGTCAAACAGCTTGCGCATCAGGTCGGGCCGCTGATTCTGCCCGCCGGAAAATACACGTAGATTGGTCTGCTGCGCGTGCGCCGCATCTGCGACCGTCAAGGCAAGTGACAAGGCGAGAAGTGAACGAAGCAGTGGAAGTGTCATGACATGAGCCTCAGTGATGGTTGTGTGAAATCATGCGAGTAGGTCAAACGGCACTGTCAAATTGCATTACCCGTTGCCGAATTAAACAAATGCATGCGTGCTTGGGGCATATACACCGGCAACACTGTCCCAGGTGGTGCCTCAAAGCTGGCTGCGCATCGTGCCACGCATTCATTCTGCCCCACCTTGAATGTGACCAGCGTTTCTGCCCCGAGTGGCTCCAGCAGGACGACGGTTGCGGGAATCGACACCGTAGTGCCAGCATGCCCGGCGTCGGGCGAGAGCGACAGGTCTTCGGGTCGAATGCCGAACGTCAGAGCGCTTGTACCTACGGCCCTTTGTGCCAGGGCCTGTGGCAATTCAAAGCTAACACCACCCAAGTCCACGCGTTGGCCCTGTAGCGTGCAAGGCAAGAGGTTCATCGCTGGCGAGCCGGTAAAGCCCGCCACAAACAGCGCCGCCGGCGAGTTGTAGATTTGGTGCGGGGTTCCATACTGCATCTTGTGGCCCCCACTGAGTACCGCAATACGATCAGCGAGCGTCATCGCCTCTACCTGGTCGTGCGTAACGTAGATGATGGTTGCGCCCAGGCGTTGGTGCAACTTCTTGATCTCGGTGCGCATCTCGCCGCGTAACTGCGCATCCAGGTTGGACAGGGGCTCATCAAAGAGGAACACCTTGGGCTGGCGCACGATGGCGCGGCCAATGGCCACGCGCTGGCGTTGCCCGCCCGAAAGCGCCGCAGGTTTGCGCTCAAGCATGTGGTCGATGCGCAGCAGTTTGGCAGCATCCTGCACGCGCCGCTTGATTTCATCCTCGGGTGTCTTGCGCAAGCGCAGTCCAAACGCCATGTTCTCGTACAGGCTCTTGTGCGGATACAACGCGTAGTCCTGAAACACCATCGCAATGTCGCGGTTACGCGGTGGCTCGTCGTTGACCCGTTTGCCGTCAATATGCACGTCGCCACTGGTGATCGACTCCAGGCCTGCAATCATTCGCAGCAACGTGGACTTCCCGCAACCGGACGGCCCCACAAACACCACGAACTCGCCGTGCTTGATGTCCAGGTCAATGCCATGAATGACATTTGTTTTGCCGTCATAGCTCTTGACGACCTGGCGGAGTTCAACACCAGCCATGTTCAGTAGCCTTGTGCGTGGAGTTTCACATCCTGCGCGCGGATCGTCGACAAGGTGGCGGCAAAGGAGCGCATCATCAAGCCCAGATCGGAGGCGCAGCCGATGTAATCAAAACCCATGGCGCGGTACACGGCCACGGTCTCAGGCGTGCCGCCCACCGTTCCCACCGGTTTGCCTGCTGCGTGGCAACGCTTCACGCCCTCTGACATGAGTTGGGTCACATCCTCGTGCATCAGGTTGCCAATATGACCCATGGCGCCGCTCAAGTCGCCGGGGCCAAAAAACAGCGAATCCACGCCCTCGACACTGGCGATCTCTTCCACGCGTGCCATTGCCTCAGGCGACTCGATTTGCACGACGACACTGACCGCATCATTTGCGATCTTGAAATAGTCCTTCACCGTGCCAAAGCGCGAAC
>JANNFW010000671.1:0-1604 GCA_031380235.1 Rhodoferax sp.
GCGAAGTTTGCTAAGATTTCTTTGCCAAGAGTAGAAGCGTTCAACCGGCACTGAAAAAGTGCCGGTGGGAAATTGCTCTTGAACCATCCCTTTAAGGAGCGCTTCATGCTGGTCACTCAACAACCTGTTCTTCGCAAGTTCTGGCATGCTGTCATGCCACTCACCGATCTTGCTCAAGGCCCCAAACCCTTCACCTTGCTGGGTGAAAAAATCGTCCTCTTTTTAGATGCGCAAGGCGAGCCCGCTGCCCTGCGTGATCGCTGCTGCCACCGCACGGCGCAGCTCTCAAAAGGGTGGTGCGTGGATGCGCAGGGTAAGGCTTGCTCGAAAGGGCGGATCCAATGTGGCTACCACGGCTGGACATATGACCGCACAGGCCAGGTCGTGGCGATCCCGCAGTTCGAGGCAGGCCGCGCGATTCTCCCGGACTACAAGACCACCGCCTATCACTGCAAAGCACGATTCGGCTATGCATGGGTGGCGCTGGAGGAGCCGCTGGCGGACATCCCCGACATTCCAGAATTTGCCGACCCCGCCTACCGCACGATTTTTCAGTTTTACGAGCGCTGGCAGACAAGCCCCATGCGCGCGCTGGAGAATTCATTTGACAACTCTCATTTCAGCTTTGTGCACCGCGCCACATTTGGTGTGGCCGCCAGCCCGAAGCCCAGCAAATACGAGTTGGTCGAAAACGATTTGGGCTTTTATGCCGAGACGGTGATTGACGCGGCCAACCCCGAGCGCTTTCAGCGCATCAGCGGTGTGACGAATGCAGTCACCACACGGCATATGCGCAACGCTTACTTTCTGCCGTTCTCCAGACGGTTGGACATTGAATACCCCGCTGCCAATGGAAGGGCGGGCCGACGGCACGTCATCATCAACTGCTTCACCCCGATTGACGACGGCAGCATGCAGCTCTGCCAATGGCTGTTTCGCAATGACAGTGAGGCGGACTGCCCGGCGCAACTTTTGATTGATTTTGATGCCGAAATCACGCAGGAGGACAAAGACATTTTGGAGTCCACTGACCCTGATGCGGTGGTTGATCCACGGCGGCGCGGCATTGAGTATTCAATGGATTCAGACCGGCCCGGTATTCTGATTCGCCGCAAGCTGATGGAGTTGCTCACCCGGCATGGCGAGGCGGAAGTGCACCGCTAATCTCTTAGAACGGTAGCTGGCAGGGCGACTGCCATATCTTCCGTCCAGCCCCGCGTCTTGCCGGGGTTCATCAACCCGTGCGGGTCGGCCACTTTCTTGAAGTCGATCTGCGCCGAGTCAATCGTTTTCATGCCACCGTCTTCTATCGTGTAAACGTGGTTGTCTAGCACCACACAGCCATCGGCTTCAAACTCGCGAATGATTTCGTAGAGGCGATCCCGGTCAAAGTAGGCGATGAGTGGCAGGCCAAACACGACGGGGCCATTGTGATCGCGGGCGAACTCGTGGTGCATCAGGATCTCGTCGCCCCAGCGCTGCATGTGCGCTTCGATCTGGTCAATGTCAAGCGGCCAGGCGTGGATGGTTTGCAAATTAGTCCAACTGCGGTCTTGGCGCAGCGCCATGAGTGTGGTGTGGTTCCAGCCGCATTCAAAACTGGG
>JANNFW010000681.1:0-3911 GCA_031380235.1 Rhodoferax sp.
GCGCTTCAAGCTGGCGCCCAGCAGCATCACCAATCGCAAAAAGAGGCGGGTTGACGCGCCTAGGTCAGCGAGCTTGGCGCGAACGGCAAAGCCGAGCGACGATACTGCGTCGGCTGGCTTGAACGTACTCATAATCGCGTCCCCGTGCGCGCGGAGAAGTCATCACTCACACTCGGGCCAGGGTAATGGAATTGCACCGGGCCGTCCGGCAGGGCGTTGACGAATTGGTGGACTAACGGGTTGTCACTTTCGCGCACCTCTTGCGGTGTGCCTTGCGCGGCAACCTTGCCGTTGGCCAGGATGATGACCTTGTCGGCAATGTGAAAAGTCTCTTCCAGGTCATGCGAGACAACGATGCTGGTCAAGCCCATGGTGTCGTTCAATTGACGGATCAGCCGCGCCGCAGTTCCGAGTGAAATGGGATCGAGCCCGGCAAAAGGCTCGTCGTACATGATTAATTCCGGGTCCAGCGCGATCGCCCGCGCCAGCGCCACGCGCCTTGCCATACCACCTGAAATCTCACTGGGCATCAAATCGCGCGCGCCACGCAGGCCCACCGCGCCGAGCTTCATCAGCACGATGTCACGAATCAACACTTCAGGCAAATCGGTATGTTCGCGCAAGGGGAAGGCTACGTTGTCAAAAACGGAGAGATCGGTGAACAGCGCACCGAACTGGAACAGCATGCCCATGCGACGGCGCGCAGCGTACAGCCCGGCATGGTTCAACTTGCCGACATCCTGCGCAGATTGACCGCCCGCTGACGAGCCCGCCAGCAACAACTCCCCTTTTTGCGCCCGGTACTGCCCCCCAATCAGCCGCAACACCGTCGTTTTTCCACCGCCCGAGGCACCCATCAACGCCGTGACCTTGCCTCGGGGCACCGTGAGAGAAACGCCGTCCAGAATAGCCCGATCACCGTAGCCGAAGCTCAGGTTTTTTATCTCGATCAGGGGTGAGTCCGCGGACAGGTTCAAGGGCGAGTTCGAAGAGTTGGGCGTCCCCGCAACAAAAAGCTGCATTGCGGACAGCCCTTGATGATAAGTGATTACCCGTAATGCCAAGGGCAGCGGGGTTTAGAGAACGACCAATTTTGAGTCTGAATATACCTATATTGGGTATATCAAGGCATTTTTTGGCCAAGACATGAAATTATGAATTAAACGGCACTCTAGCCCACGTATAAGTTACACAAATAGCTATGTATTTAATAGTGAATCGGCACGCAATGTCGTTCTAGCGCGGTAGTGCACTGCTTCCCATCAAAAACTCATCTACTGCGCGAGCCGCCTGGCGGCCTTCGCGAATCGCCCAGACGACCAGGCTTTGGCCGCGGCGCACATCGCCTGCTGCGAACACTTTGGGGACGTTGGTGGCATAACCGCCGCGCAAGTCAGTGCTTGCTTTGGCGTTACCCCGGTTGTCCTTTGTCACGCCAAACGAATCCAGAATACTGGCCACGGGCGACACGAATCCCATCGCCAGCAGCACCAATTCAGCCTTCAGGACTTGCTCCGACCCCGCGACTTCAACCATCTTGCCGTCTTTCCACTCGACGCGAACGGTTTTCAAACCTGTCAATTTTCCCTTTTCCCCCATGAATTCCTTGGTGGAAATAGCGAATTCGCGCTCGCAGCCTTCTTCATGGCTGGAGCTTGTGCGCAGCTTGATTGGCCAGTTGGGCCAGGTCATGGGGCGGTTTTCTTCGACCGGGGGTTGGGGCATGACTTCAAATTGCGTGACGCTGACCGCGCCGTGGCGGTTGCTGGTGCCCACGCAGTCAGAGCCGGTGTCGCCGCCGCCGATGACGATGACATGTTTGCCGTCCGCACGCAGTTGACCCTTGAGCTTGTCGCCCGCGTTGACCTTGTTCTGCAGCGGTAAAAACTCCATAGCGAAGTGAACGCCGTCCAGGTCACGCCCCGGCACGGGCAGATCGCGCGATTGCTCGGCACCGCCTGCGAGCATGACCGCGTCATAGTCTTTTTGCAGTTGCGCAGGGGTGATGGTCTGTTTCGCCCAGTTGGTCACTTTTGACTCTTTGGGCAATTCGCCGATCATCACGCCAGTACGGAACACAACGCCTTCCTTCTCCATTTGCGCGACACGCTGATCGATGTGGTGTTTCTCCATCTTGAAATCGGGAATGCCGTAGCGCAGCAAACCGCCAATGCGGTCGTTTTTCTCGAACACCGTCACGCTGTGCCCCACGCGCGCGAGCTGCTGCGCGGCAGCCATTCCTGCGGGGCCAGAGCCAATGACGGCAACGGCCTTGCCCGTTTTAGTTTTCGCGATTTGCGGCTGCACCCAGCCTTCGGACCAGGCGCGGTCGATGATGGCGTGCTCAATGCTTTTGATGCCCACCGCATCATCATTCACATTCAGCGTACAGGCTGCCTCGCAAGGTGCGGGGCAAATGCGGCCGGTGAACTCAGGGAAATTATTCGTGCTGTGCAGCACGTCTATCGCGTTCTTCCAGTCGCCTTTGTAAACCAGATCGTTGAAATCAGGAATGATGTTGTTCACCGGGCAGCCGCTGTTGCAAAACGGCGTGCCGCAGTCCATGCAGCGCGCGGCCTGTTTGTTGGCTTGTGCGTCGTCCAGCCCAATCACAAATTCCTTGTAATTTTTGACCCGCTCCGTCACAGGTTTGTAGCCTTCCTCGATGCGCTCAAACTCCATGAAACCTGTCATCTTGCCCATGATTTATTCCTTGATCTTCTGTTTGAACTGGCTTATTTGGCCGCTACCGCAACGTTTTGCGCAGCAGCTTTCGTAGGTTTTGCGTGTGCGACAAGCAGCTTTTCTTTAGATTTCAAAGCAGACGTCGCTTTGGCCGCCATCTCGCCCAAAGCGCGCCTGTATTCGTTCGGAAACACCTTGACGAATTTGCTGCGTGAGGCCTCCCAGTTGTCGAGCAACTCGCGCGCGCGTCTGCTGCCAGTCCAGCGGTTGTGCTCGCTGAGCAGCGCTTTAAGCTGCACTTCATCGCTCAGGCCACCGTGCCAGATAGATTTGTCGGTGCTGGCGGTCTGCTCGGTGGCGCTTAGCACTTTCTCCAACGAGACCATCGATGTGTTGCAGCGCTTGGCAAACTCGCCGTCTTCGTCATACACGTAGGCGATGCCACCGCTCATGCCCGCTGCAAAGTTGCGCCCGGTTTTTCCCAGCACAACGACCGTACCGCCCGTCATGTACTCGCAGCCGTGGTCGCCCGTGCCCTCAACTACGGTGGTCGCGCCGGAGAGACGCACTGCAAAGCGCTCGCCTGCGACACCGCTGAAGAACGACTCGCCGCTGGTCGCGCCGTACATCACCGTGTTGCCGACGATGGTATTGCGCACCGCCTCACCGCGAAAATCGATGCTGGGCCGCACGACGATACGGCCACCGCTCAAACCCTTGCCGGTGTAGTCGTTTGCATCACCGATCAAATACAGCGTGATGCCTTTGGCCAGAAACGCACCGAAGGATTGCCCGCCAGTACCTTCAAGCTGAATGCGAATCGTGTCGTCCGGCAAGCCTTCGGGTCGCACCTTGGTCAACGCGCCAGACAGCATCGCACCCAACGAGCGGTTCACGTTGCGAGCCACTTCCATGAACTGGACTTTTTCACCTCGCTCGATAGCCGCGCGTGATTTTTCGATCAGCACGTTGTCCAGCGACTTTTCCAGGCCATGGTCTTGCGCTTCGACATGGAAGCGCGGCACGTCCGCAGGCACATTGGCTTGGGCAAACAAACGCGCAAAGTCCAAGCCCTGCGCCTTCCAATGGTCAATGCCTTTGCGGGTGTCCAGCAAGTCGGCACGGCCAATCAAATCGTCAAACTTGCGGATGCCCAGTTGCGCCATGATGTGACGCACTTCCTCGGCAATGAAGAAGAAGTAGTTCACCACGTGCTCGGGCTTGCC
>JANNFW010000509.1:0-8859 GCA_031380235.1 Rhodoferax sp.
GTTCGACGCACCGCCCGAAGCGGGCAAGACCTTCGAAGTCGCACCCGGCGTGGTTTGGATGCGCATGCCACTGCCGATGCAGCTCAACCACATCAACGTCTGGGGCCTTGAGGACGAGGGCGGCTGGGCGGTGGTCGACACGGGCATGGGCACCGACGACACGCTGGCCGCCTGGCGCGCAATCTTTGCCAGCAGCGCTGAGCAACGTCCGCTCACTCGCGTCCTTGCCACCCACATGCATCCCGATCACATCGGCATGGCTGGGTGGCTCACCCGCAAGTTCAACTGCCGCCTGTGGATGACGCGGCTGGAGTACCTTAACTGCCGCGTGCTCACCGCAGACACCGGCCGAAAAGCGCCTGAAGACGGTGTGGCGTTTTTCAAACGCGCGGGCTGGAGCGATTCCGCCATTGAGAACTACCAGGCGCGCTTCGGTAAATTTGGCAAGTACATTCATGCCCTGCCCGACAGCTACCGACGCATTGCGGATGGCGAGGATATCAAAATAGGAGCGCATTCCTGGCGCGTCATCGTCGGCACCGGCCACTCGCCCGAACACGCCTGTTTTTATTGCGCTGACTTGAAACTGCTCATCTCAGGCGATCAGGTGCTGCCCAAAATCTCGTCCAACGTCTCGGTTCACCCCACCGAGCCCGATGCCGACCCGATGCGCGACTGGCTGGAGTCACTGGCCAAACTCAAACGGGAAGTGCCTGACGACGTACTGGTGCTGCCGTCGCACAACGACTGCTTTCGTGGCCTGCACGCGCGGCTGGACTATCTTGCAGCGTCGCAACTGCGCTCGCTGGAGCGCCTGCGCAAAACCCTGCAAGAACCCAAGCGCGCCGTCGATGTTTTCGCCGCCCTGTTTGGCCGCAGCATCGACGAAACCGACGGTGGTTTGCTCAGCCTGGCCACGGGCGAGAGCCTGGCCTGCCTGAATTACTTTGTGCATCGCGGTGAGGCCAGCCGCAAGCTCGATGGTGCCGGGGTGGCGTGGTACCAGGCGGTTTGATCTAAAAATTAACCCGTAGGTTCATTATTGACCGCGAAACGCTATTTTTGCTCAAAATATGAATCAAATAGGCCTATAGCTCTCGCATCATATGCATGGTAAGCTACATAAATAATAGCGTTTACAAGCGCGCTCGCCCCACCGCCCACTTCACCAGCCCACTCGCCAGTGACGTCCCACACACTATGATCACGCCACAGATCACCATCCAAAGCGTGACGGCTTCACTCAAGAACACCACGCCGTAGATCACCGCGAACACCGGGATCATGAACGTGACGGTAAGCGCACGGGCCGGGCCGGCGTTGGCGATTAGGCGGAAATAGAGTACGTAGGCGACGCCAGTGCACAGCACGCCCAGAACGCCGATGGCGAGCCAGGCGTTGACGTGCGGGGTTTGCGCGGGCCACAGCCACAGCATCGGCAGCGCCAGTGCTAGCACGGCACCGCATTGGCTGCCTGTCGCAGTGACCAGGGGTGGGATGCCCGTCAAGTATCGCTTCGTGAAGCTGGCGGCGATGCCATAGCACAGGCACGCGAACAGGCAGGCGATGATGGCCAGTCCGCTGGACGACCCGCTCGCATTGGGTTTGAAGCTGGCCTTGCCCATTGCCAGCAGCAGCACACCCAGAAAGCCGATGCCCAGACCCAAGATGCGCAAGCCGTTGGGGCGGTCTTTGAGCCACACCCACGCGATCAACGCGCCAAACATCGGCACGGTGGCGTTCAAGATCGACGATAAACCCGTGGTGATCGACAAAATCGCATAAGCAAAGCAGGCAAACGGAATGGCCGAGTTCAACAGGCCAACGAAGAACGTCAACTTCCAATGTCGGCGCAAGCCGGGCAAGTGCCCTTTCAACGTGAGCAGCGGCAGCAAGAACAGCGTGGCGACCAGCACCCGCAGGCCCGCCGTGGGAATGGCGCCGAACTCCCGCGCCCCCAACAGCGTGAACAGGAACGACGCGCCCCAAATGGCGGCCAGACAGATGAAGTCACGCAGCCACGGTTTTGCCGCGATTGACATGGGCACAGCCGACGGGTTGGCAGATGAAGTGGTCAAAACAGACTGGGTGTCAGGTTGAGTGTTGGGTTGGATGTTGATAGGGTTTTGCTGCGTGCCGTGCTGCCTTCAAACGCAACCCCTTCGAGGTTCAGCAGGGCAGTCTTGCGGTGCAGTCCGCCCGCGTAGCCGGTGAGTGAGCCGTCACCACCCAGCACACGATGGCAGGGGATGATGATGCCCAAGGGGTTGCGTCCCACAGCAGAGCCTACTGCGCGCACAGCGGCGGGGTTGTTGATTTGCCGCCCGATGTCGCCGTAGGTCGATGTCTTGCCATGGGCGATTTTAAGCAGCGCGCGCCAGACCGATTGTTGAAATAAAGTGCCACCATTGATGTCCAAATCAACATCGAACACATGGCGCGTGCCGTCAAAGTATTCCTGAATCTCCCGCGCGGCACGCACCAACGTGGGATGCGCGTCTTGCGTCGGCCAGGGGTGCGGCACGTTTTTGAAATCCATCGACTCTGGCCGATGACGCTGATCGATGAACCAGGCACCGGCCAGCCCTTGCGCTGTGGCACCCAGGCACATTTCGCCCAGCGGAGTTTGAATGCGGGTTTGAACGATGGAGGGATCGAACTTCATGATTTTCGCCTTCACTGAATCGGTTTTGACAATGACAAACTGGCCCAGGCGCGAATCACCGCGTAGCTGCGCCACGGCTTCCAGACTTGCGACAGCGCCTCGGCCTCGCGTGATGCCAGCCTGACGTTCTGTGGACCTTGTACGCCCAGCGCCTTGTGCAAAGCGACATCGCCTGCTGGAAATGCATCCGGCCAGCGCAGCGCGCGCATCGCGATGTACTGCGCCGTCCAGTCGCCAATGCCGGGCAGTTCTTTGAGCGCAGCGATGGTGGCTTGCACGTCCGCACCGCTGTGCAACTGAAGCTGGTGGGTCGCAACACCCCGTGCGATAGCCACGATTGCGGCCTGGCGAGTTTTGACGATACCGAGCTGGCCCAGCGCGTCACCACTGGCCTGCGCCAACACGGCGGGCGAGGGGAAAAGTCTTGTCAACGCCGGGTAGGGTGTTTCAATCGGCTCGCCAAACGTGTTGACCAGGCGCTGCGCCAAGGTTCGCGCGGCGGCCACGGTGATTTGCTGCCCCAGCACGGCGCGCACCGCCAGCTCAAAGCCGTCCATCGTGCCCGGCACACGCAGGCCGTCGCCTTCTGGAAAGCTGTTGTGCAGCACGCTGTTGATGGCATCCGGGTCGGCATCCAGGTCGAGCCAATTGCGCACACGGCGAATTACCAGTGGCAACACTTCGCGCAATGAATCACTGACGCGCAAGTTCACCTGAAGCTTCTCAGTGTCGATCGTGACCAGCAACCAACCGACATAGGATTTGTCGCCGAGCTCAATGCGAAGCGTTCTGCCAGCTTGCGTGCTGCCGTTGTTCAAATCAACAAACTCGACGTTGTCAATCGCCCGCGTGCGGGCAAATGCGAGCAAGGCCGGCGCGTCAAACGGCGGCCTGAAACCCAGCTTGACGATGCTGCCTTCGCCGTCCGTTGCAGCACCCGCGCGGCGCAACTGCGTGGGGTTTAATTTGTAGTGACTGACGAATGCTGCGTTGAACCGCCGCACACTGGCAAAGCCGCTTGAGAGCGCCACTTGCGTCATCGACAAATCGGTATCGGTGAGCAATTGCTTGGCGCTGAGCAAGCGGCGGGTTTGCAGGTATTGCAGGGGCGACACGCCAAATTGCGCTTCGAAGATGCGCCGCACGTGACGGTCCGATACACCGATGCGCGCGGCCAGCTTCTCCACCGTGGGCTGCTCATCACCCCACGCATCAGGTTCGTCCAGCAGACGCGCGGCCTGATGCGCCAGCGTGGCACTGGCATCCTGAATCGACCAGCGCGAGGATTGCGGTGCCAGCTCGGGGCGGCAGCGCAGGCAGGGCCTAAAGCCCGCGCTCTCGGCTTGCGCCGCCAGGTCGAAAAAGCGGCAGTTCTCACGCCGTGGGGCCTTCACCTTGCAGACTGGGCGGCAGTAGATTCCCGTAGAGGTCACACCCGTAAAAAAGCGACCGTCAAAGCGCGCGTCGCGGGCTTTCAAGGCGCTGTACAGGGCGGTAGAAGACGCCTCTTGAGCCGGTGTTTCCGCGGCGGCAAGTGTGTTGCGAGTCATGGCCTGAATTCTAAGCAGTTCGCGTGGCGGAACTAGCCATTTTCGGACATGTTCCTGCGACAGGCTGACACCTACAATCCCTGTCACTTAAACCATATCAGGGAGTTGATCCATGCAGCTTGCCGCCTCTATCTTCAAAGCCTACGACATTCGCGGCATCGTGCCTGCCACCGTTGATGAAGCCGTGGCAGAAGGCCTGGGCCGGGCCTTTGGCACCGTCGCCAAGCGTGAAGGAGAGACCACCGTGGCGGTCGGGCGTGATGGGCGTTTGAGTGGGCCATCATTGAGCGCAGCGCTGATTCGCGGCCTGATTGCCAGCGGCGTGGATGTGATCGACGTCGGCATGGTGACCACGCCGATGCTGTACTTCGCGGCCAACACGCTGTGCCAAAGCGGCATTCAAGTCACTGGCAGCCATAACCCGAAAGATTACAACGGCTTCAAGATGGTGATGGCGGGCCGCGCGATTTATGGCGATGAGATTCAGGCGCTGCGCACGATGATGGAAGATGAGAGCTGGGTTGCCGCCGCGCCGGGAAAGATCGTGAATATCAATGTTCTGAAGCCTTATCGCGACCGCATCGCGAGCGACATCAAACTCGCCCGCCCAATGAAAGTCGTGATTGATTCCGGCAACGGTATTGCGGGCGCATCGGCCCCGGCGATCTTCCGCGCACTGGGCTGCGAGGTGGTTGAGCTTTACAGCGAAGTCGATGGCAACTTCCCCAACCATCACCCTGACCCCAGCAAGCCCGAGAATCTGCGTGACCTGATGGCCGCGCTTAAGAGCAGCGATGCCGAGCTGGGCCTGGCTTTTGATGGCGATGGCGACCGGCTGGGCATCGTCACCAAAGACGGCAACAACATTTACCCGGATCGGCAAATGATGCTGTTTGCAGAGGACGTGCTCACACGTGTGCCGGGGGGCACGATTCTGTTTGATGTGAAGTGCACGCAACGCCTGGCCCCAGCGATTGAGGCGGCAGGTGGCAAACCGCTCATGTATAAAACTGGACATTCGCTCATCAAAGCGAAGATGAAAGAGATTGAAAAGAACGGTGGCCAGGCCCCGCTGGGCGGCGAGATGAGCGGCCACATCTTTTTCAAGGAGCGCTGGTTTGGTTTTGACGACGGCACCTACGCAGGCGCGCGCCTGTTGGAGATTTTGAGCAAGTCACCCGATGGCAATGCGGTGCTCAACGCCTTGCCCACCAGCTTTTCAACGCCTGAGCTGAACGTGAAATGCGCGGAAGGCGAGCCGCACAGCGTGGTTGAAAAACTGATTATGCTCTCGCGTTTCAAGCTCCCCGCGATGGTCAGCACCATTGACGGCCTGCGCGTGGACTGGCCTGATGGCTTTGGCCTGATTCGCGCCAGTAACACGACACCGGTGTTGGTGCTTCGGTTTGAAGGCCAATCGTCCGAAGCCATGCAACGCATTGAGCGGGACATGCTCGCCCTGCTCAGAGATGTGAAGCCGGATGCGGCGATAGAAGCGGCTGCGCATTAGCATTCTTTTTTCGCAATGCACATTCTGGTGGTCAAGCTGTCGTCGCTCGGAGACGTGATTCAAACCATGCCCGTTGTTCACGATATCTTGCGAGCCTTCCCGCATGCGCAGATCGACTGGGTCGTTGAAGAAGCGTTTGCACCGCTGGTGGAGCGCTTGCAAGGCATTCGTCGCGTGCTACCGATTGCCGAGCGTCGCTGGCGCAAATCCAGGAGTGATCCGGCTACCCGCAGCGAGAAGGCGGCGTTCATCAAGCACCTGCAAAGTAAAAAGTATGACGCAGTGATTGATTTTCAGGGCCTGATCAAATCCGCCTTGGTCGCACGCCAAGCCTGCGTGACAACGAGCGGATTCCGCGCGACCTATGCCAACCGGAGCGACGCATGCAGCTACGAATGGCCCGTGCGCTGGATGTTGGATCGTGCCGTGCCCATGCCCAAGCGTATTCATGCGGTGGCGCGGTATCGAAGGCTTGCGGCTTTGGCGTTGAGTTATGACATTCAGCAGCCCGCCGTCTACCGTTTGCAGCCCATGGCGCGGCAGGCAGGCAACGCTGGCTCGCGCGCGGTCGTCTTCGCCCACGGCACCACGCGTGTGGACAACGAATGGCCCGAAGCCGATTGGTTCAAGCTCGGTCAGCGATTAATTGCAGATGGCTGGTCTATCGCGCTGCCCCAAAGCGGCGCACACGAACTTGAGTTGGCGCAGCGCCTCGCCACTGCGCTCGGCCCCGCAGCACGCGTTTGGCCCGCAATGAGCCTCGCCCAGGTGCTCGATCACATGGCGCAGGCGGTGGGCGTGATCGGCGTGGACTCCGGCTTGAGCCACATGGCCGTGGCGCTCGATTTACCGCATGTTCAAATCTTCAGCCAGCCGCGTGCCTGGCGTGCGGGGCCGGTGGGGCAAGCCCATCAGGTGGCTGTGGGCGGTGATGCGCCGCCCGATGTTGACACGGTGTGGCAAGCGTGGCGTGATGTCGTCACGGCCAAATTGAACGTGTCGGCATGATTCGTCAGCTCTATTCCGTGTTCATGCGGTTGGCCCAGCCTTTCATGCGCGCGCGCCTCATGCGCCGTGGCGCGCTGGAGCCGGGCTACCTGCAGTCGATGGACGAGCGCTTTGGCCGCTATGCAGGCCCTGCGCCGACACCCGGATGCATCTGGATTCATGCTGTCTCGCTGGGCGAAACCCGCGCGGCGGCGATTTTGATTGCTGCCTTGCGTGCGCGCCTGCCCGGCATGCGCCTGCTGCTCACTCACGGCACGGCAACCGGTCGTGAAGAAGGCACCAAGCTGTTGTTGCCGGGCGACCTGCAAGCCTGGCAACCCTGGGATACGCCTGACGCCGTGGCGCGCTTCCTTGCGCACTTCAAGCCGCGCATTGGCATCCTGATCGAGACCGAGGTGTGGCCCAACCTGGTGGCGACCTGCAAGGCGATGAACGTGCCGGTGGTGCTGGCCAATGCACGCATGAGCGGCAAGTCGCTTGGCGCTTCGCTCAAGCTTAGGTGGCTGTCACGCCCGGCCTACAGTGCGCTGGCCGCGGTGTGGGCGCAAACGCAGGCCGATGCCAGCCGCCTGTGGCAGCTCGGCGCGCCAGTGCAAGGTGTGTTTGGCAATATCAAGTTTGATGCCACGCCGGATGTTGACCAATTGGCACAAGGTCGCCTTTGGCACAAGGCCCTGCGGCTTCCGGTGGTGATGCTGGCGGTGTCTCGCGAGGGTGAAGAAGCGCAGTTGCTGGAGATTTTGCGAGGTCAATTGACCGGTACGGCCCCTAAAAACGTCAGCCACATTCAATGGATGATCGTGCCGCGCCACCCGCAGCGCTTCGATGAAGTGGCCGGGTTGATCGAAGCGGGCGGCTTCAAAGTATCGCGTCGCAGTCAATGGTCAGACGGTCCGCATCAAGCGGCAGGCGCCGCATTTCCGCCCATCTGGCTGGGTGACTCCATGGGCGAGATGCCGCTTTATTACGGCCTGGCAGATGCGGCGCTGTTGGGGGGCAGTTTCGAGAAACTGGGTGGGCAAAATTTGATTGAAGCCGCCGCCTGCGGCTGCCCAGTGATCATGGGGCCACACACCTTCAACTTTGCCGAGGCCGCCTCGCTTGCCAACGCTGCGGGTGCCGCCCAGCGCGTGCCCACAATGGCTCGCGGCGTGGTGGCCGCGTGCGAGACGGTGTTGGATGCGCAAGCGCTGAGCGCCTCGCGCCACAACGCCCTGGCCTTTGCGCAGGCCCATCGGGGTTCGGCCGATCTGCTGGCGGCGGCCATTGAGGATCTGCTGAAGAAAACATCAGCACCGTAGCGCTATATAAGATATAGCTGCTTATGCATAAAATTCGGGAGCTAGAGACTAAATTCATTCATAATTTTATCAATTTTGGGTGTTTTTTGAGAGAAAATTAACCTAAGAGTTAATTTGTGGCCTCACTCAGGCTTTTCACCAAGGGCCTCAGTTCGGTCATCCGTGCGCCTGCGCCACACCAACCGCGTTGCGATGGCGCGAAGTGCTGCGAGATAAGTCTGCGTAGGCCCCACCGCTTTGGGGTCGTTTCGTAACGAGTGGTGAATGGTGGTAAATGAGTGTCAGCAATTCAGGATTTTTGTCATCCATTCTGGGGATAAATACGTGGCCTCTCATCCGCTTTGGGGATGACGAAAGCCCCAAGTTTTCCTAAGATGAAGTTTGAAATTCATTGTTCGCAAGGAGAACGTCATGTCCCTCAGTCTTTCACTGTCCACGGCCGCATCCACAGTCACGTCAACGACGCATCTGTTCAGCCACCCTTTGGCGCGGGCCGCCGTGCCGCACATGGATCGGCGCGCGCACACTGACCGACGCATTCCTCTGAAGCCCATGCCCGTGATTGAGCGCTCATGGACGCGGCATGTTGTTGTGGCCGGCTGCCTCGGTGCGCTGCTGGGTTCAACCGCTGCTTTTGGCCTGCTTGAACAGCGCCAGAGCGCAGGTTCGGAGCCGACCCGCAGTGCCGTCAATCTGGAGCCGTTGGTGCCAGCCGCAGTGGCAGCGACAGCGATCATGGCCCCGCTGTTTGACACCGCACCGTTTACGTCGGGTGCGGCACTCAGCACATCGTTGTCAAATGCCGATCCTGCTACGGGTACGGCG
>JANNFW010000685.1:0-8232 GCA_031380235.1 Rhodoferax sp.
GATCGAAACCGACAAGGTGGTGCTGGAAGTTCCTGCGCCGTCCGCAGGCGTTTTGGTCGAGCTGCTGGTGGCAGACGGTGCCACCGTGGCGGCAGAGCAGTTGATCGCACGCATTGACACCGAAGGCAAAGCGGGTGCAGCTGCGCCAGGTGCCACAGTGGTGGCGGCTAACGCACCAGCTGCCGTAGCGGCTCCAGCGCCACCCGCCAGCGCTACCGTGGCCGGTGTCGCCATGCCCGCTGCTGCCAAGTTGATGGCCGATAACCAGCTCGCTGCTGGCTCAATCCCCGGCACCGGCAAAGATGGTCGCGTCACCAAAGGCGACGTGCTGGCCGCCGTGGCGACGCCTGCCGCATCTGCACCCGTCAAACCCGCACCGGCACCTGCCGTGTCCGTGCCCGCCGCCGCCGCAGCGCTGCCGCACGTCGCCGCCAAATCCGTCTCCTTGGGCCAGCGCCCCGAGCAGCGCGTGCCGATGAGCCGCCTGCGTGCTCGCGTGGCCGAGCGCTTGCTGCAATCGCAATCGACTAACGCGATCTTGACGACCTTCAACGAGGTCAACATGGCCCCGGTGATCGAGATGCGCAAACGCTTCCAGGAGAAGTTTGAGAAAGAGCATGGCGTGAAGATTGGCTTCATGAGCTTCTTCGTAAAAGCGGCGGTGCATGCCTTGAAGAAATACCCGGTGATCAACGCCTCAGTCGATGGCACCGACATCGTCTACCACGGGTATTTCGACATTGGCATCGCCGTCGGCTCACCGCGTGGGCTAGTCGTGCCGATCTTGCGCAACGCCGATCAAATGAGCTTTGCCGACATTGAAAAGAAAATCGCTGAGTACGGCACCAAGGCGCGCGACGGAAAACTCGGCATTGAAGAGATGACCGGCGGCACGTTCTCCATCAGCAACGGCGGTGTCTTCGGGTCGATGCTTTCAACGCCGATCATCAACCCGCCCCAGAGCGCCATCCTAGGTGTACACGCCACCAAAGACCGCGCTGTCGTAGAAAACGGCCTGGTCGTTGTGCGCCCGATGAACTACCTCGCCATGAGCTACGACCACCGCATCATCGATGGCCGCGAAGCCGTGCTAGGCCTGGTCGCGATGAAAGAAGCGCTGGAAGATCCGGCTCGGTTGTTGTTTGATATTTAACGTCAAGGCTCCCCGTTGAAATGCACTCAATACTTCCTGTCGACCCGCCAAAGACCGGACAGGATCGCAATTCTTGACCAGTGGATCGAGGAAACTATCTTGAGGCCAATTTCCGAGGTGGTTCAGGGCGATGGACGCATAAGACGCTGGGCCAAAATCAATGATGCGGACAACCGCTATTTGCGGGTGGTACTTCTAGCCGACGGTGAAACGATTCACAACGCTTTTTTTGACCGGAGTTTCAAGCCATGAAAATCAAGTATTTCCAAGACACGGATACCCTCTACATCGAGTTTCGGGGCTCTGCAATCACGGAGTCGCGTGACCTCGATGAAAACACGCTGTTGGAGTTGGATGCAAAAGGCAACGTTTGCGCCATCACGATGGAGCATGCTAAGGAGCGGGCCGATATTCCAGCATTTTCTTTTGAGCAAGTGGCGGCCTGATTTTCACTTCTGATATTCCAAATTTAAGTTCCATGACTTCAAAACAATTCGACGTCATCGTCATCGGCGCAGGCCCTGGCGGCTACATCGCGGCCATCCGCGCGGCGCAACTGGGCTTTAGCGTAGCCTGTATTGATGAATGGAAAAACGCCAAAGGCGGGCCAGCGCCGGGTGGCACTTGTACCAATGTCGGGTGCATTCCGTCCAAGGCTTTGCTGCAAAGCTCAGAGCATTTTGAGCAAGCGGGGCATCACTTTGCAGATCATGGCATCGGGCTGAAAGATTTGACGATTGACGTTGCGAAAATGTTGGGCCGAAAAGATACTGTGGTCAAGCAAAACAACGACGGCATTTTGTATTTGTTCAAGAAAAACAAGATCACGTTCTTTCATGGTCGTGGCTCGTTCGTTGCGGCGAAGGACGGTTTGTATGACATCAAGGTGGCAGGCGCTGCTGAGGAGGTGATTTCGGGCAAGCACATCATCGTGGCCACGGGTTCGAACGCGCGGGCGTTGCCGGGTGCGCCGTTTGACGAAGTGAATATTTTGTCGAACGACGGTGCGCTGAATATTGGCGCTGTGCCCAAAAAACTCGGGTTGATTGGCGCGGGTGTTATCGGCTTGGAGATGGGCTCCGTCTGGAGGCGTTTGGGTGCCGAAGTGACGGTGCTTGAGGGCTTGCCGACCTTCCTGGGTTTGGTGGACGAACAGATCGCCAAAGAGGCCAAGAAGGCGTTTGACAAACAGGGCTTGAAGATCGAACTGGGCGTGAAGGTCGGCGAGATCAAGAGTGGCAAAAAGGGCGTTTCCATCGCTTATACGAACGCCAAAGGCGAAGCTCAGACCCTGGAAGTCGACAAGCTGATCATCTCCATTGGCCGTGTTGCCAACACCATCGGTTTGAACGCTGAAGCGGTGGGCTTGAAGCTCGACGAGCGCGGCATGATTCCCGTGGACGATGATTGCAAAACCAACATTCCTAACGTATGGGCGGTGGGCGATGTGGTGCGCGGCCCGATGCTGGCACACAAGGCCGAGGAGGAGGGCGTTGCCGTGGCTGAGCGGATAGCGGGGCAACATCCGCACGTCAACTTCAATACCGTGCCTTGGGTGATTTACACCAGCCCGGAAATTGCGTGGGTCGGTCAAACCGAGCAGCAACTCAAAGCGGCTGGCCGCGCGTACAAGGCGGGTACCTTCCCGTTCCTCGCCAATGGCCGAGCGCGTGCCTTGGGCGACACGACCGGCATGGTCAAAATGCTGGCCGATGCGACAACCGACGAAATCCTTGGCGTTCATATCGTCGGCCCCCAAGCCAGCGAGCTGATTGCGGAATGCGTGATGGCGATGGAGTTCCGTGCCAGCAGTGAAGATATCGCCCGCATCTGCCATGCGCATCCGTCCTTGAGCGAATCAACCAAGGAAGCGGCATTGGCAGTGGGCAAGCGCACCTTGAATTTCTGAAGCCGCTGAGTGAGTGTTGATTGAGCGTCAAGCAAGCTTACGAAGCCGAGCTGAAGACGCGCGGCTACACGGCCGACCCGGCGCAGTTGCGCGCCGTGGACGCGCTGGAGCGTTGCGCCAGCGAATGGACGGCTTTTAAATCTGCCCGCTCTAATGCGCTGAAGAAGCTGATCAACCGACCCGACATTCCGCGTGGGGTTTATCTGTATGGTGGTGTCGGGCGGGGCAAAAGCTTTTTGATGGACTGCTTTTACAACGCCGTGCCGCTGAATCGCAAAACCCGCTTGCACTTCCATGAATTTATGCGCGAAGTGCATCGGGAGCTGTCCAACTTGCAAGGCACCGTGAATCCGCTGGACGTGCTGGCCAAACAGATAGCTAAGAAATATCGCTTGATCTGCTTTGACGAGTTTCACGTGGCGGACATCACCGACGCGATGATCTTGCATCGCCTCTTGGCGGCGCTGTTTGAAAACGGCGTGGGGATGGTGACCACCTCCAACTTCCGGCCCGATGACCTGTACCCCGGCGGCATGCACCGAGACCGTATCCTGCCCGCCATTGCCCTGCTCAATGCAAACCTGGAGATCATCAACGTGGACAACGGGGTGGACTACCGACGGCGCACCCTGGAGCAAGTCAAGTTCTACCATGTGCCATTGGGGGCCCAGGCGGATGCCGAGATGCGCGATGCATTTCACAGGATTGCAGAGACTCAGGATGAAAACCCGGTGCTGCACATCGAGTCACGCGAAATCCATGCGCGTCGCAAAGCCGGTGGCGTGGTGTGGTTTGATTTCAAGACGCTGTGCGGTGGGCCGCGCTCTCAAAACGATTATCTTGAAATCGCGACGCAATTTCACACCGTTTTCCTCAGTGACGTGCCGCAGATGCCGGTTCGAATGGCTTCTGAAGCGCGGCGTTTCACCTGGCTGGTGGATGTGCTTTATGACCGTCGGGTGAAGCTCGTGCTCTCCGCCCAAGTAGCGCCTGAGCAGCTTTACACCGAGGGGCCGTTGGCACATGAGTTTCCGCGCACCGTGTCCCGCTTGCATGAAATGCAATCCAAGGAATTTCTGGACTCCGAGCGACGCGTGGTGGACACTAGCCTGACATGAAACTTGCCCTGGCCTGCTGCTTAAGTTTTCTAGGCTTCTTGGGCTTATTGGGCAGCTCGGCCCAGTCTCAGCCATCGATATCACCGCCGCCCCCCTCGCGCCTATCTTATGAGGCGCAGCGTGCGCGTGTTGAGGAGCAGCGCAGCCAAGCGCAGGCGCAATTCGACGCAGCCGCCGTGTTGTGCTACCAGCGCTTTGCCGTCAATGATTGTCTGCGCGAAGCGCGAAATGTCCGGCGCGACGTTCTGGCCGATTTGCGCAAACAGTCATTGGCACTGCGTGACGCCCAGGCGCGCCAGAAAGCGCAGGAGCGTTTGGAAGGGCGATAGCAGATGTTAGAAGAATTTATAAATTATTAACCCGTAGGTTAATAAATATACAAAAACACACAGTTTTGCCGTATTTATCAACTAGATCGGCCTCTAGCTCTCGGATAACATGCATACATAGCTATATAATATATAGCATTTAGATTGTGATGCAAGTGGGTTATCAAGAGCCCAGCGGCTCAAGCTTCACGATCACCAGCGACAGGTTGTCACCACCGCCTTGCCCCCGGGTGCGGGCCTTCTCAATCAAGAACTCAGTCGCCTCGCGCGCCGTCAATGTTGACAACACCGAGCCCAGCTCGGTCGGATTGAAGTAATGCCACACGCCATCGCTGCAGGCCATCAGCACATCGCCCGCGCGAAGCTTCGGGATGAAATGAGTGTCCAGCGGCGGGTCGCTCTCGGTGCCCAGGCAGCCCATCAGGATGTTGGACTGCGGATGCACGTTGGCTTCTTCTTCAGTGATCTCGCCCCGGTTGACGAGGGTCTGCACGTAGGAGTGATCCATGGTGCGCTTGACGAACTTCGCGCCGTGGTAGTGGTAAACGCGCGAGTCACCTGCGTGAATCCAATGGCAGTCGCCACCAGGGTTGATCAAAAAAGCGGCTACTGTGCTGTGCGGTTCCTCTTCGGATGAGACAGCCGTCAGTTTGATGACGATGTGCGCTTCTTTCACCAGTTGCATCAGCATGGCGGCGGCGTCGTCGGCTTCGGGTGCGTAGCGCTCAAACAGTTGGCGGGTGGTCATCATCACCTGGTCGGATGCCTTGCGTCCACCACTGCGCCCGCCCATGCCGTCTGCGACAATTGCGAGGACGCAACCGTTGACGCGGGGGTGGTTCAGCAAGGCAACCTGATCCTGCTGGTATTCGCGGTCACCCTTGTGGATGCCGGTGGAAGCGGTAAGTCGGTAACCTTTGAGCATATTGGATTGCAGTATCTGCACGTATCGGGTGGCATGGATGGCTGACCGTATTATCAGAGCAAGTATGCTTTGCGGCTAAAGCGTATTTTTAAGGTATTTTTGTTCACAAACCTCCACTCCAACAACCGCCAACTGATCGAGTTGCGCATGGCGCATGGCGATCTGGATTCCTTGATTGACAAAACCAGCGACGAGACTCCTCTGGACGAGTTGATGATGCGCCGGTTGAAAAAACGCCGTCTGGCGCTGCGTGACGCTATCGCCCGGCTTGAGCGCGAACTCACGCCCGACGAGCCCGCATGAGGGTGTCGCAGGCCGGCATGACATTGCAAGACAGCGTGTTGGAGGTGTTCGCTGAGGGCGGACGGCTCACCATGGTGATCGAAGAGTTTCGGCCCAGGCAGGGCCAGGTCGATATGGCGCTGGCCATCGCACGAACCGTTGAGAACGGTGGTGCTTTGGTGGTGGAGGCGGGCACGGGCATTGGCAAGACTTTTGCCTACCTCGTACCAGCCCTGCTCAGCGGTGGGAGGGTGTTGGTTTCAACCGCGACCAAAGCACTTCAAGACCAATTGTTTGGCCGCGACTTGCCACTCTTGGTGAAAGCGCTCGGGCTGCCCGTAAGAATCGCTTTGCTAAAAGGGCGCTCGAGCTACCTCTGCCTGCATCGGATGGCGTTGGCGCGTCAGGATTCAGCGGTGCGTGATGCCATGTCCATGCGGGCCCTGGGCAAGATTGAACACTGGGCCCTCACCACGGCAACGGGCGATCTGGCTGAGTTGAAAGGGCTTGACGAGAGATCCCCCCTCATCCCTTTGGTGACTTCCACGCGTGAAAACTGCCTGGGCTCTCAATGTCCCCAGTTTCGGGCCTGTCATGTGAATTTGGCCCGTCGCGACGCGCTGGCGGCAGACATTGTGGTGATCAACCATCACCTCTTCTTCGCCGACATGGCGGTGCGTGAGTCGGGCATGGCCGAGCTGTTGCCCACGGTCAACACCGTGATCTTTGACGAAGCGCATCAGCTCAATGAGATTGGCGTGCAGTTTCTGGGGCGGTTCGTGACAACAGGCCAGTTGCTTGACTGCGCGAGAGACATCTTGGCGACGGGTTTGAGCTTGGCGCGCGGGCTGTTGGACTGGAATGAGGTCGCGGCTGAGCTTGAGCTGGCAAGCCGCGAGTTGCGCTTGTTGGTGGGGAGCCCTCCGGCAGGCGGTAAGATCAGGTGGCTGTCAGCAGCGCCTGACCAGTTCAACCAAGACGATTGGCTGGAGGTGCTGTCCGCCGTTGCAATGGCGTGTGAGAACGCGGCAAAAGCGCTGGAACGTGTGGCAGACACCGCACCCGATTTCGTCCGCCTGAAGGAGCGCGTGCTGGGCATCAAGGAGGGCATCGCCATGTTCTTGATGCCGTGTGCGATTGGGTCTGTACGGTGGCTCGATGTGGGTGCACAACTGCGCCTGGTGGAGTCTCCATTGAACATTGCAAGCGCCGTTCAAAAAAAATTGCTGCAAAGGGAGTCGCAGGAAGCATCGGGCCGATCCTGGATTTTCACATCAGCCACCTTGGGCGACGATGCACAACTGACCTGGTTCACCGATCCTTGCGGATTGGCCGAAGCCGAAATCCTCAAAGTGCAGAGCCCCTTCAATTACGCCGAGCAGGCGGGCATTTATGTGCCACGCAATTTCCCCAAACCGGCTGACCCGCAGCACAGCCATGCGGTGGCCGAGTTGGTTGCCAAAGCGGCCAGCATCATCGGTGGTCGCACGCTGGTTTTGACGACCACGCTGAAGGCCCTGCGCACGATCAGCGACGCGCTGAAGGTCCAGTTCAATGCGTCTCAAACTGTCGAAATTTTGGTGCAGGGCCAACTGCCCAAGCGCGAGCTGATGGAGCGTTTTCGCGTGGGCAACGGCGATGGGCACCTGGGTTGTATTCTGGTCGCCTCGGCTTCGTTTTGGGAAGGTATCGACGTGCCGGGCGAAGCGCTGCAAATGGTTGTCATCGACAAATTACCCTTCCCACCCCCGAGCGACCCGATGGTCGAGGCCCGCTCCAGCCAGCTGGAGCAGCAGGGGAAAAGCTCTTTCAACAGCTATTCGTTGCCCGAAGCGGCCGTCGCACTCAAGCAAGGAGCAGGGCGATTGATTCGCAGGGAGTCTGATCAGGGCCTGCTGGTGGTGTGTGACAGCCGACTGGTGAGCATGGGTTATGGCAAAAGGCTGCTGGCTGCCCTGCCAGAGATGAAAAAGATAGCGTCAGAGGCTGAATTCTTGGACGCTCTGGATCAGCTTACCAAATCTTCCACCACGGATTCGAATCAGGCTTAAAGCCACGACTCAAGTACTCAGTCTTGGGATAGGTAGTTTCGAGCACGCGTTTTGTATCGTCACGAAGTTGGGCCAAGCCCAGTGCGTCGTAAGACTTGAACATGATGTACAAGGCTTCTTCCAAGGCAGGCACCGCGCGGTATTCCGACAACGCCACTTGCGAGCGATTGATCGCCGCGACATACGCGCCGCGCTTGTAGTAGTAACGGGCAACATGCACCTCATACTGCGCCAGCGAGTTGACGATGTAGGTCATGCGCAGGCGAGCGTCGGACGAGTATTTGGAATCGGGGAACCGGGTCGTCAACTCCTTAAACGCATCAAATGACTCTTTCGATGCTTTTTGGTCGCGCTCGGACAAATCTTGCCGGGTGATACCGGCAAACAGCCCAAGATCGTCGTTAAAGTTGATGATGCCCTTCAGGTACAGGGCGTAGTCCAGCGCGGGGCTGGCTGGGTGCAGCT
>JANNFW010000689.1:0-8304 GCA_031380235.1 Rhodoferax sp.
GTTTTGCCAAAAACTACACCGAAAAAGAGACTGCCGGTGATATTGCGCGCGGCGTCAAAGGCGTGCAAGTCGTGAAGAACGAAATTGTTGTGCGTCCATAACGGAAGGTGTGCAGGAGGTGTGCGGATCGCCTTGCCGGTCTGCCCCCCGGGCAAGGCGTGTGTAGATTGCAAACAAGCTACCTACAAGAAAAAAGCCCGCTACTTTATGAGTAGCGGGCTTTCTTTATATCACTTGGGGTGGCTGATGGGGCTCGAACCCACGACAACAGGAATCACAATCCTGGACTCTACCAACTGAGCTACAGCCACCGTAACCTTGGATTATAGCGGGGTTCCGCTGAATCAGCCGCCTGCTGACACCGTGCCTGCGGGGGCACGCACGGGTTTTGCAACCGTGATCTGCGCTTTGTAGCGCTCTTTGAGCAGGTTGTAGTAGGCCAACCCTTCTGCGTTGCTCCAGCCTTGCGAATATTGAACTTGCTCTTGCTTCGCCGCAGCTTCTGGCGGCGCGGGCCGGGCAACTGCCGCAATGACGCGAACGATGGCATAGCCTTGCGTACCCAAGTCCACGCCCGTCAATTGCGGCAGGGTCGCGCTGTCAGCCCGCAGAGCCGCATCAAGCACCTGCGGCGGCGTGTTTTGCGGCTGGTCACGCGACACGGTGGCGGCGGGTGGGAATGTGGCCGCCGTGGGGTTGGCCTTCCAGGCAGCCAGTTTCTCTTCACCTTCTTTTTTTGCCAGTTCAATCGACTTTTGTGCAATCACGCGGTCTCTGACGACGCTGCGCACGTCGGCAAAATCCAGCGTTTTGGCCGGGGAGTATTGCGTGATTCGCGCCGCCACCATTTGATTGCCCCCGGCCTCGACGGCAGCCGTGTTGCGTTTTTTCTCGATGGCATCAGGGCTGAAAATTGCTTCAAGTAGTTTGGGATTGGTCAGCACGCCCGCAGCGCCAGGGGTAGCCTGTCGCGCAAGGCCGGTTGCGGTTTTGATGTCAAGCTTCAGGCGGTCTGACACCGGCTTGAGGCTGTCTGATTGCTCATAAACGGTGTTGGTGAAGACTTCCGCCAACTCGGCATACTTCACTTTGGCTTGCTGGGCTTTCAAGTCGTTTTCCATCCCCGTGCGCAGTTCCTCAAACGACTTTTTGGGCGGCTCCTTGATGTCGGTGACCTGGATGATGTGGTAGCCAAAGTCGGACTCGACCACGTCACTGATGTCGCCCTTTTTCATCGCGAACGCGGCATCTTCAAACGGTTTGACCATCGCACCGCGACCAAAGAAATCCAGATCGCCGCCGGAAGGGGCTGAGCCCGTGTCCTGTGAATTCTTTTTGGCGATCTCGGCAAATGTGGCGGGTGCGGCGCGCACGCTGGCCAGCAGCTCGGTGGCGCGTGTTTTGGCTTTTTCGCGATCCGCTGCGGGCGCATCCTTGGCCGCGTTGATCAGAATGTGGCTGGCGCGGCGCTCCTGGGCACCGCTGAGGCGAGCCTGGTTCTGCTCGTAGTAGGTTTTCAAATCCGCTTCGTTCAGCGTGATGGATTTTTTGACGGCTTCCAGGTCAAGCACCACATACTCAATATTTGCTGACTCAGCCGCTTTGAACTGCGATGCATTGCCTTTGTAAAACGCATCCAGGTCGGCATCGGTCGGTGTGACTTTGGTGGCAAAGTCGGCAGGCGCAAAGCGCACAAATTGAATCTCGCGCCGCTCGAAATAAGCACCCAAAGAAACATTGGCCTGCTTGGGGGATGAAAAACCACTGTTGGCAACAGTGCCTTGCACTTGCGCCAGCGAGAGGTCGCGGCGCACCCGCGCTTCAAAGCCCTCGGGTGTCAAGCCCTGCGCTGCGGCAAGCTGCTTGTAGCGGTCTTTGTCCAGTGTGCCGTTGGGCAGCCGTAAAGACGCGATGGTCGGGTCTTGCTGCAGCTCGCGGGCCAGTTTGCCATCGCTCGTGTGCAGTTTGAGTTTGTCGACGGCCACCAACAGCACGCGGTCGCGCACGATACGCTCGAGCGAAGCGTAGCGTGCTTCAGGCGTATCCAGCAGCTTGACATCAATTTCCGGCCGTTGGGCTCGAATACGATCCACCTCACCTTTGTGCACTGCATCCCACTCGGCCTGGCTGATGTCTTCGCCGTTGACACGGGCGACGGCCTGGCCTTTCTCTCGGTACTTGGTGTAGCCATCCATGCCGAACAGCACAAAAGACGGGATGATGAGCAAGAACATCACGAACATCATGATCTTGGTGTGCTTGCGGACGAATTCAAACATGGACTAACCTTTGCATCGAGACCCGGCCTGAGTACCCGTGGCACCCTGGCAGAGATATACCTTCAATCATCAAAACAAAAAGGCGAACTGCTGGTTCGCCTTTGCTGTTGTGTGGTGAGTGATGACGGGCTCGAACCGCCGACCTACGCCGTGTAAAGGCGCCGCTCTACCAACTGAGCTAATCACCCCACTTCAAACCTTGTCAGTTCAGGGCATCTTTCAATGCCTTGCCGGGGCGGAACTTGGGAACTTTGGCAGCCTTGATTTTAATCGCTGCACCCGTGCGTGGATTGCGGCCCAGGCGCGCCGCGCGCTTGCCTACGGCAAATGTGCCAAAACCAACCAGCGATACAGACCCGCCCTTTTTCAGTGTCGTCTTGACGGCACCGATGGTGGCTTCCAGCGCGCGGGTGGCCGCCGCTTTGGAGATGTCTGCGTGCTTGGAAATATGCTCAATCAGTTCGGTTTTATTCACAGAGAACCCCTTTTTTTGGCGGAAGAGTTAGTCGAGTTGTCTCGTTAAAAAATATTCTTTCTGGGTTGACTCCAGACACCGCACGGTGGCGACGCTTTGGGGCTGAGTTCAGATCGAAATCTTTGCGGCCTGCGCGGTGGGCAAAAAAACTGCCGTGAAGCAACAGGGAGCGCGAGGGCGAATTTTAGACGCATTTCCCACGTCGGTTCGACGATGCAGAACACATTTTTACCAATCGATTCATAAAAAAATACAGCCTGAACCGGGCAAATTAACGCATCAAGTCTTGACAACGGGCGCTTGATAGCGGGTTTCTACAGCGCGCCAGCAATGGCCCGCCCCAGATCCGACGTGCTCGCGCTACCGCCAATGTCTGCCGTGCGCGGTGCGCCGCTCTGGGGGTCAAGCACTTTTTCAATGGCGGACATGACTGCGTCGTGCGCGTTTCTGTGACCCAAAAACTCCAGCATCATGGCACCGCACCATATCTGACCAATCGGGTTGGCGATGCCTTTCCCGGCAATGTCGGGCGCCGAGCCGTGCACAGGCTCAAACAGTGACGGGAACTTGCGCTCGGGGTTCAAATTGGCGCTGGGTGCGATGCCGATGGTGCCGGTGCAGGCGGGCCCGAGGTCGCTAAGAATGTCACCAAACAGATTGCTGGCGACCACCACGTCAAAGAAATCCGGACGCTGCACAAAATGCGCGGTGAGGATATCGATATGGAATTTGTCCAGCGTGATGCCAGGGTAGCTCTTGGCCATCTCGGCTACGCGCTCATCCCAGTACGGCATGGTGATGGCGATGCCGTTGGATTTGGTCGCGCTGGTCAAATGTTTTTTCGGACGCGATGCGGCGAGTTCAAACGCGAACTTCAGAATACGGTCAACGCCGAAGCGCGACATCACCGTTTCTTGCATGACGATCTCACGCTCGGTGCCCTGGTACATGCGCCCGCCAATGCTCGAATACTCGCCCTCGGTGTTTTCACGCACGATGTACATATCGATCTCGCCCGGCTGGCGCGGGCTGCCGTCGCGACGCACCACGGGGGCGATGATGCCGGGCATCAGCCGCGCAGGGCGCAGGTTGACGTACTGGTCAAACTCGCGGCGAAACAGCAGCAGCGAGCCCCACAGCGACACGTGATCTGCAATCTTTTCGGGCCAACCCACCGCGCCGAAGTAAATTGCATCGTGGCCGCCAATTTGCTCCTTCCAGTTGTCCGGCAGCATCTTGCCGTGCTTCTCGAAATAATCCCAGCTTGAAAAATCGAAGTGATCGAACTGCAAGTCGATGCCCAACTTGCTGGCGACTGCTTCCATCACGCGAACGCCCTCGGGCATGGTCTCTTTGCCGATGCCGTCACCGGCAATCACGGCGATGCGGTGTTTGGTTTTCTGTGCGCTCATGTTCGTACTCATTTGATTAGCTCCTGAAAAATTGGAAAGCCTCGTCCAGCAAGACCGCTGGCAGTTCTTCGGCGATGTAGTGCCCGCAAGGCACTGACTGCCCACTGACTTGCTCTGCCCGCTCACGCCACAGCGCCAGTACGTCAAAACACTTGCCGACGATGCCCTGCTCGCCCCACAGCACGCGCAAGGGTTGCGGAATTTTGTGACCGATCAGCACATCTTCGCGGTCATGCACCAGGTCGATGCTGGCGCTGGCGCGGTAATCCTCGGCGATGCTGTGGCCGCTGCCTGCGATTTGCGCACAGCGCTCGTACTCGGCCAGCGCCTCGGGTGCGAATGCGGACAAGCCCGCGTGGCGCTTGCCCATCACGCTGCGCACAAAACGCACTGGGTCGGAGTCAATCAGCGCTTCGGGCAAGGGCGGCGGCTGGATCAGGAAAAACCAGTGCCAATAGGCTTTGGCAAACGCCTCGGTGGTGTTCTCGTACATTGCCAGCGTAGGGGCAATGTCCAGCAGCATAAGGCGCTCAACCGCTTCGGACAAATCCGCTGCCAGACGATGTGCCACGCGCGCACCACGGTCGTGGGCCAGCACTTGAAAGCGGTCAAAGCCCTGGTGCTTCATCACCGCCAATGCATCTTGCGCCATTTCGCGCTTGGAATAAACACCATGCGATTCGTCTGAAGCCGGACGGCCTGAATCGCCGTAGCCGCGCAAATCCATCATCACGATGAAGAACTTTTGGGCCAGCTCCGGGGCGACTCGGTGCCACATCACATGGGACTGTGGATGCCCGTGCAGCAACAGCAGCGGTGGGCCATCGGGGTTTCCCCCAGCGCGGCCATGCAAACGCACCTGGCTGCGAACGATGTCGAATTCAGTGAAGCTTTTGAGCACAGCGGGCATTCTCCGGTAGACGGTTACGGCGCGATACTCGCAGGTTTTGCCGCTCGCACCACCAGCGCCACGCCGACAACGGTGAGCAGCGTGCCCGCAAGGGTGATGGCGGTGATGGGCTCGGCAAACAGCAGCCACGCCAGCAGCGCTGTGCACGGAGGCACCAGGTACATCAAACTCGTGACCGAGGCGGCCGCGCCGCGCTGAATCAGCAGGTACAAGAGCGAGCTGCCGCCCAGTGTCAACGCCAGCACCGACCACGCCATCGCGCCTGCAAGCTGGGCGTTCCATTGCATCGGCTCTGGCTCGAACCAGGTCAATGGCAAGGTGACCAGCAATGCAGCGCCCAGTTGCACGACGTTGGCGGTGCGCACATCACACGGCGCGACAAAGCGCTTTTGATACAACGTACCAACGGTGATGCCCAGGAGCGCGCCGAGGGCCAGCAACATGTTTTGCCAGTGCGCCTCTGCGCCAGAGCCAAACTTATGTGAGACCACCATCACCAAGCCCGTCAGCCCGAGCAACAGCCCTAACCACTGCCGCTTGGACACCCGGTTGCCCATTGACGACAGCCAAAATGCTGTGAGCACGGGTTGCAAACCCACGATCAAAGCCGCGAGACCTGAGCCCATGCCGGCTTTCACCGCCGCCCACACGCCACCCAGATAGCAGGCATGCATCAGCACGCCCGTGACCGCCAGATGCTGCCACTGCGCACGGCTTTGTGGCCAGGCCACTTTGGCCAGCATGATCCAGGGTAAAAAGCACAGGATCGACAATGCGTAGCGTGTGGCCAAAAACTTCATGGGGGGTGACAGCGGCATGCCGTAGCGCGCCACGATGAAGCCGGTGCTCCAGATAAGCACGAACACCACCGGCATAGCGCGCACAAAGGCATCGTCTCGCGCGGTCGTCACCTGTTCACCGCTTCACTTCTTGACGCGCGCCTTGATCTCAGGAATCGCCTTTTGCAGGTAATACACCATCGACCAGACGGTGAGTACCGCCGCGATCCAGATCAGCCAGGTGCCCCACAGATGCGTGTCAATGACACCCAACACCTTGCCGTCGTACAGTAAAAACGGTATGGCGATCATTAGCGCCACCGTTTTGAGCTTGCCAATCATGTGAACCGCGACGCTTTTTGAGGCGCCGATCTGCGCCATCCATTCGCGCAGGGCAGAGATGGCAATCTCGCGGCCAATGATGATCAGCGCCACAAACACATCGGCCCGCTGCAAATGCACCAGCACCAGCACGCAGGCGCAGACCAAAAATTTGTCGGCCACGGGATCTAGAAACGCGCCGAAGGATGAGATCTGGTTCAATTTGCGGGCTAAGTAGCCGTCAAGCCAATCCGTCCACGCGAACACCACAAACATGACCGTGGCAACAAGGTTGCGGGTTGCGGGATCGAGTGGCAGGTAAAACACCCCCACGATCAGCGGAATTGCGACGATGCGCGTCCAGGTCATGAGGGTAGGAATAGTCCAAAACATGGCTTGATTGTGGCATGCCATCAGCGCACGCCGGGTTGTCTGTTAGGTGCTAAAAATGAACCTGGAGGTTAATTCGGATGCTCAGGAACAGGTTTTTAGCCAAAATATGAATATTATTGGCCTCTGGCTCTCGGATGATATGCATGAGTAGCTATACATTAAGTAGCACTTGATAGCCCCATCAATCTCAATGCAAAGCCGGGTAAATCTCCTCCGCCAGCTCACGCGAGATGGCTTCTACCTTGGACGATGCACTCGCCGCTGGCCGTTCGCGCTGGTGACGATTATTCAATGCTGAGTGACAACTATCGGTTCGCCCTTGGTAATGATCATCGTGTGCTCGTATTGCGCTGACAAATTGCCACGCACGCCAACCAAGGTCCATCCATCCGAGGTCTCGGTCACGATTCGGCTCTTGGTTGAGAGGAAGGGTTCAATGGTGATCACCATGCCATCGGTCAAGACGCGCGTGTCCGTCGGATCAAAGTACCCTGGAATGTGCTCGGGTGCTTCATGAAGTGCACGGCCAACGCCATGGCTTGCGAGGTTCTCGATTACCTTGAAGCCGTAAGTCTTTGCAGTTCGCTCAATTGCGGCGCCGATGCCATTGATGGGCTGGCCCGCACGGGCCTGCTTCATGGCTTGCGCGAGGGCCGAGCGGGTCGCGTGGCACAGGCGCGTCTTTTGTGGATTGGTCGGAGGCACAACTTTTGTTCCTCCCGTATCGGCGAAGTAGCCTCCCAATTCAGCAGAAACATCGACGTTCAACACGTCGCCCGCTCGAACCACCCGATCACCCGGAATGCCGTGTGCAGCCTCCTCATTGATGCTGATGCAGGTTGACCCCGGGAAGTCGTACGTGAGCTTGGGTGCTGACCTTGCGCCGTGCTTATCAAGCAATTGCTCACCCAGTAAATCCAGCTCGCGCGTCGTCATGCCGGGTTCGGCAGCGTCAAGCATCTCCTGAAGTACGTATGAAACGATCTTGCCAATGCGTTTCAGTGCAACGACATCGTCTTGGGTTTCGATAGCCATGTGATTTCCTGTTTTTGTGCCGCTGAAGGGGTTTGTCCGACAACTGGTTCAGATCGCGGCATGTGCGACCAAACCTTATTGGTTAGGCGTCGCCATGGGACTGCTTCACAGCAAGTACTGGCGACTGAGATACGGAAAACCGGAAAGCTCCGTGTTCTCGGCTGCGCTGTAGGCGAAGTAGGCTCGGACCTCTGCGATTCGACCATTTCGCATCACATACCACTCGGTGCCGCGCATCATTAAACGCCTGTCAGTTGCGTGTGGCGTCCACTGGCAACTCCATTCACTCACCACTTCATCGCCGTGTCCCAGGATGTGGTCAATTTTCCAGGTTGGATTGAGCTGGAGCTTGAATTTCCGCCAGTACTTGGCCAAGTGCTCGGCACTTCGGATCGGAGTGAACTGATCAGGCAGGAAGTAGTGAGTGACATCTGGTTCGAGCGTGCTCAACAGATCTTCAACAATACCCGTATTGCAGCCTTCGAAGTACTTCAAGACGACAGCGATGTTGTTCTCGTGATCTGAGGGCATAGGAAGTCCTTTCGGTAACGGTAGTGAAATGCGGCGCCTAACGATACGCGTTTATCTGCCGCACCGCAATGCTGGCAGAAACTCTCAACGCTTCCCGCGGCAGATAAACCCCGTTGGTCTGAATCACGCCCGTCACCTGCGGCAAGTTACTCCAATTTCAGCTTCTGCT
>JANNFW010000513.1:0-4335 GCA_031380235.1 Rhodoferax sp.
CCAGCCACGCCTGGAAAGTAAATTTTTGCAAGTTCACCAATGAGACGCGCAATGGGCTGGAGGACTCTTCCAAGCACAGTGGTTTGAAGTTTTTGGCAGCCGTGAACGGCGCGTGCGCAGGTGGCGGTTACGAAGTGGCATTGGCTTGCGACGAGATTATGTTGATTGACGACCGCTCAAGCAGCGTGAGCCTGCCCGAAGTACCTCTCTTGGGCGTGCTTCCAGGAACCGGTGGCTTGACGCGAGTGACCGACAAGCGCCACGTGCGCCACGATCTGGCCGATATCTTCTGCACCAGTGTGGAAGGCGTGCGCGGCCAAAAAGCCAAGGACTGGCGGCTAGTGGACGATATCGCCAAGCCGCAGGTGTTTGCGCAAAAAGTGCAAGCCCGTGCGCTGGAGCTGGCCGCGCAGAGCGACCGCCCTGCGGACGGAAAAGGTGTGTCGCTCGCGCCGCTTCAACGACGCATTGAAGCCGATGCCTTGCGCTATTCGCAGGTCACGGTTGAGATAGACCGCAGCAAACGCACGGCGACGTTGACTGTGAAAGCGCCACAGGACAGCCAGCCGATCGATATCGCCGGGATTGAAGCGCTGGGTGCCGCCTGGTACCCACTCGTTCTGGCGCGTGAGCTGGATGACGCGATTCTCTCCATGCGCACCAATGAGCTGGACATTGGCACCTGGCTGCTCAAAACGCAAGGCGATGCCGCTGCCGTGTTGGCCATGGATGCCACACTGTTGGCCCACAAAGATCACTGGCTGGTGCGCGAAACCACGGGCATGCTGCGACGCGCGTTCAGTCGGCTGGATGTGTCTTCGCGCAGCCTGTTTTCGCTGATCGAGCCGGGCTCTTGCTTTGCGGGCACCTTTCTGGAGTTGGCGTTGGCGTGCGACCGCACATACCACCTCGCCCTGCCGGATGACGCGGTGCGTGCACCCAAGATCACGGTGGCCGATGCCAACTTTGGGTTGTATCCGATGATCACAGGCCAAAGCCGTTTGCAACGCCAGTTCTACAACGAGCAGTCGGCCATGGATGCCGTGCGGGCTGTGGCGGGTCAGGCGCTTGATGCGGATGCCGCATTTGCCGTGGGCCTGGTGACAAGCAACCCGGACGATATTGATTGGGATGACGAGGTGCGGATCGCTATCGAACAGCGCGTTGCCATGTCGCCCGATGCGTTGACGGGCTTGGAGGCCAACCTGCGCTTTAACGGCCCTGAAAACATGTTCACACGCGTATTTGGCCGGTTGACCGCCTGGCAAAACTGGATTTTCCAGCGGCCCAACGCCGTAGGCGAAAAAGGCGCACTGAAAGTCTATGGCAAGGGCGACAAAGCAGCCTTTGATTGGAACCGTGTTTGATCTTAAAGTTTTTTAATTGGCAAAAGGAAATTCACCATGAGCAGCACCATGAGCAGCACCATGAGCGGTATTAACTACAGCGAAAAGATCCCGAACAACGTCAATTTGAATGAAGACCGCACCTTGCAGCGCGCGTTAGAGGGCTGGCAGCCGAACTTCATCAATTGGTGGGATGACGTGGGGCCCACCGGCGCGACCGACAACGACGTGTATCTGCGCACCGCGGTGAGCGTGGATCCGCAGGGCTGGGCGCAATTTGGTCACGTGAAGATGCGCGACTACCGCTGGGGCATCTTCTTGAACCCTGGCTCCGCTGAGCGTGAAGTGCAGTTTGGCGACCACAAGGGCGAGAAAGTCTGGCAAGACGTGCCTGGCGAACACCGTGCCAACTTGCGCCGCATCATCGTGACCCAGGGCGACACTGAGCCCGCGTCTGTGGAGCAGCAGCGCCATCTGGGGCTGACGGCGCCCAGCATGTACGACCTGCGCAATCTGTTCCAGATCAACGTCGAGGAAGGCCGCCATTTGTGGGCCATGGTGTATCTGCTGCACCGGCATTTTGGCCGCGATGGCCGCGAAGAAGCCGAGGCGCTGTTGGAGCGGCGCAGCGGTGATGAAAACAACCCGCGCATTCTGGGTGCGTTTAACGAAGAAACGCCCGATTGGCTGGCGTTCTTCATGTTCACGTACTTCACTGACCGCGATGGCAAGTTCCAGCTCGCCGCCCTGTCTGAAAGCGCGTTTGACCCGCTGGCCCGCACCACCAAATTCATGTTGACGGAGGAAGCCCATCACATGTTTGTGGGCGAGAGCGGTGTGTCGCGGGTGATTCAACGCACCGTGGCGGCGATGCTCGAATTGAAGACCGATGATGTCGGCAAGCTGCGCGCCGCTGGCGTGATCGACCTGCCCACTTTGCAGCGCTACCTCAACTTCCACTACAGCGTCACCATTGATCTGTTTGGGGCCGATCAATCCAGCAATGCGGCGATCTTTTACAGCTCGGGCCTCAAAGGCCGCTACGAAGAAGGCAAGCGCGAAGACGACCATATCTTGAAAGGCCAGACCTACAAAATTCTTGAGGTGCAAGGCGGTCAGTTGGTCGAAAAAGAAGTACCCATGCTCAATGCCCTTAATGAGGTGCTGCGCGATGACTTCATTAAAGATTCGGTTGCTGGCGTGAACCGCTGGAACAAGGTGATTGAGAAGGCTGGGTTGCCGCATCGCCTGGTGGTGCCTCACAAAGCCTTTCACCGCAATATTGGTGCGCTGGCTGGCGTGAAAGTCAGCCCTGATGGCCGCGTGGTCAGCGATGTGGAATGGGCCGCGAATGAGCGCGCCTGGTTGCCCACGAAGGAAGACCGCGCTTACGTTGCCAGTCTGATGGGCCGCGTCGTGGAGCCGGGCAAATTCGCCAACTGGATCGCACCACCCAACATAGGCATCAACAAGCAGGCGATAGACTTTGAGTACGTGCGCTTCGCCTAGCCCCCACGCTTGTCACTTCGTGTACTACGCTGCCCCCCGAGGGGGCTAATTTGTTCTAGGGGCGGCCCGTCGAAAAATTGGGCTGATCCGACGTTGAGGACATCTGCATGAACGCTGAAACCGCTGTCATCAAGCAGCACCTGATCGACCCCGAGATCTGCATCCGCTGCAACACTTGCGAGGCAACTTGCCCCGTGGGTGCTATCACGCATGATGACCGCAACTACGTGGTGGACGCCAGCAAATGCAATAGCTGCATGGATTGCATCTCGCCCTGCCCCACCGGCTCGATTGACAACTGGCGCATGATGCCGCGCGTGATGGCGTATCCCGTCGCAGAACAACTCACTTGGGATGAACTCCCGGTAGAGCTGCCCACCGAACAGTTGGCTCTGACGGACTACGCACCCGCCACTATTGCACCCGCTGCTTCAGTGACCGAAACCACCCGGGCCGTCGCCGTCAGCAGTTCCAATTGGGGCGCCACCTTGCCGCCTTGGTCGGCGGCCCATGCCTACACCAATCTGTATGGCCCCAAAGCCCTCGATAAAACCATCACCGCCACAGTCACGGGCAATGTGCGCGTGACAGAAGTCGGCAAAGAGTACGACACGCACCATATCGTGCTGGACTTCGGCAAAACGCCATTCCCCGTGCTGGAAGGCCAATCCATCGCCGTGCTCCCCCCCGGCACCGACGGCAATGGCCGCGTACACCACGCACGCCAGTACTCGGTGGCCAGCCCGCGCAATGGCGAGCGACCAGGCTACAACAACCTGTCGCTCACCGTCAAACGTGTTCTTGAAGATCATTCCGGCAAACCCGTGCGCGGCGTTGCCAGCAACTACCTGTGCGACCTGGCTGTCGGCGACAAAGTGCAGGTGATCGGCCCGTTCGGCGCGAGCTTCTTGATGCCAAACCACCCCGGCAGCAGTATCGTGATGATTTGCACGGGCACTGGCAGCGCACCCATGCGCGCGATGACCGAGTGGCGAAGAAGGCAGCGGCAGTCCGCCGCCGGGCCGTCCCAAGGCGGGCTAGCCCCCTTGGGGGGCAGCGACCCGCGAAGCGGTGGAGCGTGGGGGCCTGATTCGGGCAAATTTGAAGGCGGCAAACTGATGCTGTTCTTCGGTGCCCGCACCAAGGAAGAGCTGCCCTACTTTGGCCCACTTCAAAACCTGCCCAAAGACTTTATCGATATTCATTTCGCGTTCAGCCGGGCGCAAGGTCAGCCCAAAAAGTATGTGCAAGACCTGATGCGTGAGCAGGCCACCCAGCTTGCACCGATGCTGTCCAACCCCGACACCTACTTCTACGTCTGCGGCCTCAAAAGCATGGAAGACGGTGTCGTATCAGCCCTGCAGGACATCGCCAAGCAAAGCGGTCTGAACTGGGAAGAAGTCGGCACGTCCCTCAAACGTGACGGGCGGCTGCACCTGGAGACGTACTGAGCCTGTCGGGACTCCCGCGAAGCGGCGAT
>JANNFW010000739.1:0-3591 GCA_031380235.1 Rhodoferax sp.
GTTTTGCAGCCGTCCGACAGAACTTCTGGGTCGTCTGCAACTCGATTTGCGGGGTTGTTTATCGCGGTGATCAGCCTGGCGACGGCGGTGGGAATCTCACGTGTGGCAGTGGGCGCGCATTGGCCGGTCGATGTGCTGGCCGGTGCGGCCTGTGGCTGGCTGGCAGGTTTGAGCGGGGCCGCAGCGTCGCGGCGCTGGCCGTTTTTATGGCAAGGCGCTGTTAGCCAACAGTGGTTAATGGTGGTGTTGATCGGCGTTGCTGCATCGCTGCTGTGGCGCCCGGTGGATTACCCCTTGGGCGCGCCGGTCGTGTGGTTCTCTGTCGCCACGGTTGTGGTGACTGCCGTGGCCTTGTGGAAGCGAACGCGAGTTTAGTTTTGCGATCAGCGAATACTTGCCTTCACAGCATTCAAATCGCCTGAAAACAAAGCCTCGATCAACGCCGATTCCCGCGTTTGAATCAGCGCTAAAAAGTCCCGCGCACCCGTGCCTCTGCCACTCATGGCGGCAAACGTGTCAAACCCGGTTTCGAGAAACGATTGCAGTGAGCTCAAACCCGCCGCCTGCGCAGGGCGGCGCATCATGCGCAGCGTGAGGCGCAGGCCCGGCAAGCGCGTCAAACGATCCAACTCGCGGCCCACTTCCAATACATTGGCAAGCTGGCGCGCCCGGTCCTCGTGTCTGCCCACAGCACACCAGACCTGCATATAGCGCTGCGTCTCGTCAGCCGTATTGGCTCCGTTGCTGGCAATCCAAGCGCGCCCCATCTCGTGATCGATCTCCTCAGTCAACGCATGCAGTTGCGCGAGTGCCACCGCCGTAGCCACCACGTTCTTCGGAAAGAACGTCTGCAAAGCCCCCGCAATGCGCGAGAACTGGGCATCGCGCTGCGTGTAGTCGCGCCCGCTGTAAAGCTCGTCCACAAAAAACCGCGCCGCACCTTTGTAGGGCCCAGCCGTGAGTACGTCGGCGTACGTGCGGTTAAAGCGAGCGGCCTGAAAGCGTTTGACGGTGGCGATCCCCGTCGCCAGCGCCGGGTTGCCCAATGCCTCCAAACGCAATGCCGAAACTTCGGCGACGGCGTTGCGAATGGTGTGGGCTGCGTCCATGGCGCTTCAATGCGTCAGAGATGATGTAGTTCGAAGGTGGTTGACCAGCCCTGTCGCGCCAACCTCGCACAAATCGAGTACCTTCTCAAATCCCTGCGCGTTGCTGTAGTAGGGGTCTGGAACCTCTGTAACCAGGGGGGCGTGGGTTGTGTCGCCAGTGCCAGATGTGTTTGTCCGATCAACATATTGTAAAAATAACTGCACTTTGCCCAGGTACTGCGGCGGGCAAATTCTTCGAAGTGCGTCGACGTTTTGGGCATCCATGGCCAAAATGACATCGAACTGCTCAAAGTCCTGATCCACCACCCGGCGCGATCTTTGCCGACCGATGTCGTAGCCTCGGCGCAACAGCGCCGCCACGGCGCGCGGGTCGGGGCGTTCCCCCGCCGCGCTCGCGTGTGTGCCTGCCGAATCAACCCGCACCGCTTTTACAAGCTGAGCCTGCCCCAATAGCTTTTCTACAACAGCGCGGGCCATCGGGGAGCGGCAAATGTTACCCATGCAGACGATCAACACCTTGGTCATAGCTGCGGATTCTAGTTGTGAAGTACTTCTCTCTTTGGTCATAAAAACATGCCTGCGACCTCTGAATGGAGGGCTTTTGTACTGAAATGCGTTATATTGCGCGGCAGAGCAAGTGTTCACCTTCGAGTCCGTCACTGGCACTTTGTAAATTGGATAGCGTAACTTGGACATACCATGAGAAATTTCTACAGTTCTTTGACGTTGCTAATGGTGTTTCGCCGCTGGGTTGGTTTGGGTGTCCTGCTCGGCTTGACGGTCGGCTGCGCCAACATGAAAGCGCCGGTGTACCCGCCTGCGCCTGCGGCCGCTGCGAGTGACAGCTACAACTACATCGTCGGGCCAGGCGACACGCTCAACATCATTGTTTGGCGCAATCCAGAGCTTTCGCTTTCAGTCCCCGTCCGGCCAGACGGCAAGCTTTCAACGCCTTTGGTGGACGAGTTGGTGGTTCAGGGCAAAACATCGGTAGAGATAGCGCGTGACGTGGAAAAAGCCCTGGCAAAGTTTGTGCGCGATCCGGTGGTCACGGTCATTGTCACTGGTTTTGTAGGACCCTACAGCGAGCAGATTCGGGTGGTTGGTGAAGCTGCAAAACCGCAATTTCTACCGTACAAAATGAAGATGACCTTGCTGGATGTCATCATTGCAGTGGGCGGTTTGACTGACTTTGCCGACGGCAACTCCGCCACGATTTTCAGGGCTTCTGAGGGCGACAAGCGCTACACCGTGCGCATCAAAGATTTGATCAAGCGCGGAGATATCTCTGCCAACGTCGAAATGAAGCCCGGTGATGTTTTGATCATCCCCCAGGGATGGTTTTAGCCGCAGGTTTCTGCGCGAAATGCACGCCAGTGACATGCCTGTTGCGGTCAGCTTGCGCTCAAAACCCTCCTATTTAAACCAGACCTAACCCGCGCTTTGACATGGATGAATTGCTGAATCAGTTGTCCGCCTTGGCCCGTGGCGTGTGGAAGCACCGATGGCCTGGGGTGCTTGTGGCGTGGGTGGTGGGTGCCATCGGCGCGGCCGTCGTGCTGTGGGTTCCTGACAAGTATGAGGCCAGTGCCAGAATCTACGTGGACACGCAATCCATCTTGAAGCCCTTGATGTCAGGCTTGGCGGTGCAACCTAATGTTGAGCAGCAGGTAGCCATGCTCAGCAGAACCTTGATCAGCCGCCCCAACGTTGAAAAACTGATCCGCATGGCCGACCTGGACTTGGGCGAGAAATCAAAGGACTCCCAGGAGGCGCTGATCGAACGGGTCACCAAAACTCTGCAAATTAAAAATACGGGCCGCGACAACCTCTACACACTGGGCTTTCGCGACCCCAGTCCCGATAAAGCCAAACGAGTTGTGCAGTCGCTGGTGTCGATTTTTGTAGAGTCCAGCTTGGGCGACACGCGTAAAGATTCAGATGTCGCCAAAAAATTCATTGATGAGCAGATCAAGACTTATGTGTCCAAGCTGGAGGAAGCAGAATCCCGGCTCAAAGAGTTCAAGCTGCGCAACCTTGAGCTGCAAACGGCGGACGGCAAAGACATGTCAGGCCGACTCGCGGAAATAAGCAACCAACTCAACCAGGCCCGCCTTGAGTTGCGCGAAGCTGAGAACGCGCGTGACGCGGCCAAAAAGCAGCTCGACGCAGAGAAAACCCAGACCACAAGCATCACGTCTCGCAGCCTGCTGCAAGAATCAGCCACGGTCGTTTCGACCCCTGAAGTTGATTCAAGAATTGATGCTCAAAAGCGAAACCTCGATGCACTGTTACAGCGCTTCACGGATGCGCATCCCGACGTTATCAGCGGCAGAAAGCTCATTAAGGACCTCGAAGAGCAAAAGCGCAAAGAGGTGGCCGAGCTTCGAAAGGCAGCGATGGCTATTCCAACAGCGACTTCGGGCACCACCAGCCTGGCGGCGCAAGAGCTCAGCCGGATGTTGTCCACGTCTGAGATACA
>JANNFW010000744.1:0-3332 GCA_031380235.1 Rhodoferax sp.
TGGAAGGCCGATAAAATTTGGGTGTCTTTCATGTCAGTGGTACGAGGTTATTCCATTTTCAGCCCCATGCCCCAAAATATCCAACATCCGCAAAATCAATTCGACAAAAAATCCCAAGCCTGGTCGGCGCTGTTTTCAGAGCCGGTGAGTGATTTGGTCAAACGCTACACGTCCAGCGTGTTCTTCGACAAACGGCTGTGGCAGGCGGATATTGCAGGATCGCTGGCGCATGCCACCATGCTCGCGGCGCGAAAAATCATCAGCGCTGAAGACCTCGCATCGATTCAGAAGGGCATGGCTCAAATCACTGCGGAGATTGAATCCGGCAAATTTGAGTGGAAGCTGGACTTGGAGGACGTGCATCTCAATATCGAGGCACGGCTGACCGAGCTGGTCGGCATCGCCGGAAAACGCCTGCACACCGGGCGCTCGCGCAACGACCAGGTCGCCACCGACGTGCGCCTGTGGCTGCGCGGCGAGATGGATCTGATCTGCGCCCTGCTGTTCGACTTGCAGAAGGCGCTGGTCACGCTGGCTGAGTCTCATGTAGACATCGTGATGCCAGGCTTCACGCACCTGCAAGTGGCACAGCCGGTGAGCTTTGGCCACCACCTGCTGGCCTATGTGGAGATGTTTTCGCGCGATGCGGATCGCCTACACGACGTGCGCAAGCGTGTCAACTACTTGCCGCTGGGTGCCGCCGCGCTGGCAGGCACCAGTTACCCGCTGGACCGCGAGATGGTGGCAAGGCTCTTGGGCATGGTCGATGATGCAGGCCAGCCCTGCGTCTGCCAAAACTCCCTTGACGCCGTGAGCGACCGCGACTTTGCCATTGAGTTCGCCGCCGCTGCCGCGCTGGTGATGGTGCACATCAGCCGCCTGAGCGAGGAGTTGATCTTGTGGATGAGCCAGAGCTTTGGCTTCATCAAGATTGCAGACCGCTTCACCACCGGCAGCTCCATCATGCCGCAGAAAAAGAACCCCGATGTGCCCGAACTGGCACGCGGCAAAACGGGCCGTGTCGTCGGCCACTTGATGGGCTTGATCACCCTGATGAAGGGCCAGCCGCTCGCTTACAACAAAGACAACCAGGAAGACAAGGAGCCACTGTTTGACACGGTGGACACCCTGAAAGATACGCTGCGCATTTTTGCCGACATGATGGGCGGCATCACCGTCAACGCGCAGGCGATGGAAAGCGCCGCCCTCAAAGGCTATGCCACCGCCACCGATCTCGCTGACTACCTGGTCAACAAAGGCTTGGCGTTTCGCGATGCGCATGAGACCGTGGCCCATGCCGTCAAAGCCGCCATCTCGCACCGGGTTGACTTGTCGGAGCTGCCACTGGCAGTGCTGCAGAGCTTTCACCCAGCGATTGAGAAGGACGTCTACGATGTCTTGAGCCTGCGCGGCTCACTCAACGCAAGGCGAACGCTGGGCGGCACCGCACCCGAGCAAGTGCGCTTGCAGATTGCGCGGCACAGGGCGCGATTAGGCTGACGTCGTTTAAGAGACGGCTGACAACGTCACTGTGAATATTGCTACTTTTAATATATCAAATTATCTATATAATTCGAGGGCCAGAGCGTTATTTCATTGGTAAATTACGCAAATCAACGAATTTTGAAGAAAAATAAACCTGTGAGTTAATTTTTTTCAAAAATCAACGTCGCGATTCAACAAAAGTCGCGTCGTTACAACTGACTACCTTTACTTTCCAAATGAGACGAGACGTAACGGAGTAGCCAGATATCCTACAAGCATCGAAGAAAAAAGGTGTTTGCAAATGATCGTTGATACCCTCGCCCCCGCTGTTGAACCCCAGCCCTTGGCAGCCCCTCCCTCGACAACGGACATTCCCGCAAGTGCCGTCGAATCGCTGTCTCCCGCAACGCTGGCAGTGCTCGGTTCCGCGCTGCTGGCGGCTTGCGGCGGCGGTGGCGCTGATGTCGCCAACGTGGCCGACGTTGCCACGAATGTTGCCAGCACAACCACACCGAACAGTGCCGCCGTAGCGGCGAAGTCAGCAGTTGCCAGCCCCGGTGCAACAGCAACGCCAGGAGCCACAGCGCCCGTAGCCGCCACGCCAGCCACTCCACCGCCAAGTGCCGCCCCCGACGCAGTACCCGCACCCACCTCCAACCCCACCGCACCCGGCTTCAACAACACCCCCAAGGCATTGACCGACCCCGAAGCAGCACGGTTTTTGCTGCAAAGTCAGCTCTCGGCAAGTACAGGTGACATCAGCGCGGTGCGCGGTACAACTTACGCGGTGTACCTGCAGCAGCAGTTTGCCAAACCCATCGGTCAGACGGGCTACCAGTGGCTTGAAGCGCGCACCTATGGCGAGGACAACATCCGGCGGTATTTTTTCAACACCTACCCAGCCGACTTCATGATCTGGAACCAGCTGTTCACGGCGACCGACAGCATGCGCAAGCGTTGCGCGCTGGCGCTGTCGGAGTTTTTTGTGGTGTCGCTCAGCTCGGCTGAATTCACTTGGCGCAGCCATGCGTTTGGCCAATACTGGGATTTGCTGGTGCGCAGTTCCTTTGGCAACTTTCGCAAGCTGCTGGAGGACATGACCCTCAACCCAGCGATGGGTTACTTCCTCAACACCAAAGGCAACCAGAAAGAAAACACCAACACGGGACGTGTGCCCGACGAGAATTACGCCCGCGAGGTGATGCAGCTTTTCAGCATCGGCGTGGATGTGCTGAATCTGGATGGTACCGAGCAGACCAGCGGTAACAAAAAACTGGAGAGCTACACCCAGAGCGACGTGACCAATCTGGCGCGCGTGTTCACAGGCTATGACTTCGACACCTCGGACGGTGTTCGCATCACCCCGCTCAAAGACGACGGAACCCCCGAAACCTACACCCTTGAGAGCCGGGCGTTCACACAAAAACCGATGTTGCTCAACGCGTCTCGGCATTCCACGCTGGCAGCCACGTTTCTGGGCACTACGATCCCGGCCAACACCAGCGGCAAAGCCGCCATGACCATGGCGATGGACACTCTGTTCAACCATCCCAATGTCGGCCCCTTCTTCGGCAAGCAGATGATCCAGCGCCTGGTCACCAGCAACCCAAGCCCGGCTTATGTGGCGCGCGTTGCTTCAGCCTTCAACAACAACGGGGCCGGCGTGCGCGGCGACTTGAAGGCAGTATGGACTGCCATCTTGCTCGATGACGAAGCGCGCGGTGCTGCCAACCTTGCCAGCACCACATTTGGCAAGCTGCGCGAGCCGATGCTGCGCTTCATCCAATGGGGTCGCAGCTTTGGCCTGAACTCAGCGGCTAACTCCTGGAAGATGTTTGACACTTCGG
>JANNFW010000518.1:0-15094 GCA_031380235.1 Rhodoferax sp.
CGTTGGTGTGAAAGCGGAACTTGCGCACCCCGTTGGCGGGGATGGCATCGGTCTTGCCGCCCACATACCAGCCGCTGAAGGCGGGCATCAGGATCGACACCTGCCCGGTAGCGTTGTTGACCAGCTCAAACTGCAACTTGCCGGGATTCAGACCGGTGGCCAAGGTGTTGGTCACCTCCAGGTCGACACGCATCATGCCGCTGACGGCTGCGGCTTCACCAAAAGCAACTTGGCGCTCCAGCCGCGTGTACTGCGTGCCCACGGGCGTGGTCGCCAGCGCGCCGGTGACCGGCTTGACCAAGTTGGCAGCACGTCGACCCGCAGGAGCGGTGTAGTTTTGTGCCAGGTTGACGGCGGCAGTCGCATCAATCAAGCCAAAGCCGTAGCGGTTGTGGAAGTTGAAACCGGCCGAATTGGTCTGCCAAGGCAAGTCAAGTGCCAGCGCGACGGTGCCACCGTTGGCGGTGAAGGTGGCCGCGCGGGCTCCCATGGCAATGTCCGTATCCACCTTGCGCGCGGTTTTGGCCATGATGAAGCCGACATCACGCCAGTTCAGTGCGGGGTTCGATTGCAGGATCAATGCTGCCACGCCCGAGACGCTGGGGGCCGCAGCGGAGGTGCCATTCATGCGCCCGGTGTAGTTGCAGTTGGGGTCTTTGGGGTTGGCGCCAAACAAATCAGCCACAATTTTGGTGGCGAAATCGACAATCGCTTCAATCCGGCCCTTGTCAGTGCTGTTGACATTGTTGCCGCCGGTGGAGCAGCCGCTGTTGTCGGTGGAGATGATGGCGGCGCCGTCGTCAATACCTCCCTCGCCGCCAAAACCAGTGATCCAGTTCGCCGCCCCTGCGGTGGAGTACGACGATGCGCGGCCCGTGTTGTGCATCGAGGCCACTTGGTACCAGAACGGCTTGTTGGCGGGGTCTTGGTTGGAATTGCCGCAGCTCATCGTGGTAAAAGGTGAGAACGTGCCCAGGCCAGCCGCATCTTCAGCCAGCGTTGTAGCGCAATTGATGGCCAGTGCCGGGCCGCTGCCACGGCGTGAGCCGTTGTATTCCACGTGCGAATTGCCGGCCGACTGAAAATAGACTGCACCCTTGCCGGCACGTAGTGTCTGTGTTCCCACGCGGGCCGAATCGGTTTGCGAGTCCAGCGCGTCGTCATCTTCAAAAGCGGCCACATCGGCAAAATCGGCCCCGGCGCTGAAATTGAAGATGTCCACCACGTCAGTCCGGTTGCCAAATTGGGTGACCAGGGCGCTGGTGCCCGCCTTGCTTCTGCCGCCATAGGCCAGGTAGCCAATTTCGGGGGTGGGCTCGTTGGCGCTCACATAACCCACGACCGAGGCAAACGGTGCCGTGCCGCGCGAGCCTTTGCCGTTCCAGCCGCGCGCGATGGCGACTCCCGCCACACCCGTGCCGTGATCGGTGGTGAGCTGCGGGATCGGTGGGCTGGGGTCGTCCGCCATGGTGAGGAAGTTGAACGACTTGCCCGCCAAGAGATTGGGCGCAATGTCCTCGTGCGTCAACTCAAGGCCGCTGTCGTTGATGGCAATCACGATGCCCTTGCCGGTGCAGCCCAGGCCGCCGTTGTGGACCGCTTCGGTGTTGGCATCTATGCCTGCCAGGCCCAAGTTGTTGGAAGCGGACACGGCCTGCGTGGGGCCTGTGTTTTTAAGATGCCAGGAGTTCAGGTAGAACGGATCATCCGCACCCAGCGTCTCCTTGGGTGTGCTGGCGCAAAACGCGGTGACGCGTGGCGGTGGCGTGACCACGGGGGGCGTAACCACAGGCGGTGTAACCACGGGCGGAGCGACGACGACGGGTGCCAACGCCGTGGGCTCGGTACTGGAAGAGCCACCCCCGCAGGCGGCCAAAATCAGCACCATCAGCGGGCTGAGCGTCAACAGGTGACGCGAATTTACACTTACGGATTTTGCAGATTTCAGGGCTTTCATCGGAGGCTCCTTGTTGGTTGAAAAACATCGCGCAGTTGCCACCACGGGCACTGCCGACAATGTAGGTTTTCAACCCCAAGAAGTCCTTAAGCCGTGCTAAAGACGTCTGAAATCTTATGAAAAGTTGTGAAACGTGAAGGTGCTTGGGCTTCCCCGAACCCGGCCGCTATTTGAGCTTTAACCCCGCCAACGCCGCGTCGTCGGGCGGATAGCGCAAGCCGAGTGACTTGAGCTTGTCGCGCACCAGGGTGGCTATCATCAGGTTGCGGTGGGTTTTGGAATCTGCGGGCACCACCGTCCACTGCGCCCACGGCGTGCTGGTGGCACCCAACAGGGCTGCGTAGGCCTTTTGATAACTGGCCCACTGCTTGCGCACCTCAAGATCGCCCGCGCTGAATTTCCAGCGCTTGGTGGGGTCGTCTATGCGCTCTTGCAGGCGTTCGCCCTGCTCGTCAAAGCCGATGTGCAGCATGAATTTCATGATCACCGTGCCCGTCTCCACCAGCATCTGTTCAAACGCGTTAATGTGGGCGAAGCGTTGCTTGACCTGCGCTGGCTTGATCCAGCCGTTCACCACTGGCACCAGCACGTCTTCGTAGTGGCTGCGGTTGAAGATGACCACGTCGCCACCGGCTGGAACTTGGCTGTGAATGCGCCACAAGTAGTCGCGCGCAAGCTCCGGCGCGGTGGGTGCCTTCCAGCCGATGGCATGCACGCCCAAGGCCGTGGTGCGACCAAACACGCCGCGAATGGTGCCATCTTTGCCCGAGGTGTCGGTGCCCTGCAGCACCACCAGAAGCTTATGGCGGCGGTCGGCATAAAACAGGTCTTGCAGCGCGTCCAGCTCAAGCGCGAGTGCCTCCACGGTAGCTTTGTCTTTGCCTTTGTCGCCGCTGGAGAAAGGTTTATCGGACGGGTTGCAGCCGTCCAGCGCGAAGGGCTTGCCTGACTTGTCAGTGGGCACTTGCCAACGCGCCAACGCTGACGTTTTTGTAACGTTAGTCTTGGCCATGTCGCTCCTTCATTGATCGCGTTTTACCGAAGTATCCAGATGCCCCGTCAAGGCCGGTGGTAATCCCGCACCGTCTCCCAAGCCACTGTCTGTAAATGACGTGCGACGGCCGGATCCAAGCCCGCCTGGTAGCTCAGGCCGATGGGTGACTTCTTAAACAGTGCCGCATAGGTCGTACAGGCCGCAAGGTAGGTCCCCATCAAGCTGGGATGGCGCTTGTCGGCGATGTACAAATTGAGGTCCGGGCGCTGGCTTATTGAACGCGCAAAAGCCAGGCCAGCAGGAATCACAAATGCGTCATTTTCATTGGCTGCCTGCGTGTAGGCATCGGCCAGCTGTTGGGTCATCTCGGGGGCATCTGCATACGCCCAAGACATGAAAAACACGGGTTTTGCGCCATGCTTGCGGATGATGTCACTGTTCTTTTTGGCAAACTCAAAAAACACGGGTTTGAGGTCCGGATGGATGGGGCACTGGCTGCAATCCATCATGATGGCCAGATCAAACAGTTTGTCGAGCTTGTTGAAAACGATTTTGTTGTTGGCATCGAACGAGTAGGAGCTCAGGGCCTTGGGGCGGAAATACGACTCCATGTCATGCCAGTCAAAACCCGAGCCACTGATGGTGACCGACACGCTGCGCAAACCTCGACTGCCCTCTGCCGAACGGTTGAGCTGCGTGACGTGACCGTGCAGGCTGTTGTTGTAGTAGAAGAAACTGTTGCCGACATACAGCGCTGAATTTGGGGTGGCGATGCCCAGCTCACGCAGTTTGGGCTTGACCGGGCTCTGCGTCTGGACCTGCATGGGCGCCTGCGTCTGCGGCGGCGCAACCGCACAGGCACTCATGACGATGGCGCAGGCTGCTGCTAAATGAGGGCGAAAAAAATGAAATAGGTGCATGGTTAGTTATCCTGAATTGAAGGTTGAATTTACTATTCCACTCTTGTTCGCTGACTTCATTCAACGAGCCTATTCACCCAGGTAGGCCGCCCGCACCTTGGGGTCGTTGAGCATGGTCTTGGCATCACCACTCATTGTGATCAGGCCCGATTCCATGACGTAGCCGCGATCTGCAATGCCCAAGGCGCGGCTGGCATTTTGCTCAACCAGCAAGATCGTGACACCTTGCGCCGCCACGTCTTTGATCACTTCAAAGATCTTGTCCACCATGATGGGCGACAGTCCCATCGACGGCTCATCCAGCAGGAGCACTTTGGGGCGGCTCATCAGGCCACGGCCCATCGCCAGCATTTGCTGCTCGCCGCCAGACATCGTGCCCGCCAACTGATTCTTGCGCTCGCGCAGGCGCGGGAAGATGGTGAACATTTTCTCGATGTCGTTCGCAATTTCAGCCTTGTCATCGCGAATGTAGGCACCCATTTGTAGGTTCTCGGTGATGGTCATGCGCATGAACACGCCACGGCCCTCGGGCACCATGGCCAAGCCGTCGTTGACCATGTCCCACGCGCCTTTGCCTTTGATGCTCTTGCCCATGTACTCGACGTCGCCTTCCTTGAATGGCAACGTGCCCGTGACGGCTTTCATCGTCGTGGTTTTACCCGCACCGTTGGAGCCGATCAGCGAGACCAGTTCGCCCTCTCGCACTTCGAAGTCGATGCCTTTGACAGCCTGAATGCCACCGTAGGCCACCTTCAGGTTCGTGACTTTGAGCAGAGTTTTTGCGTTTGAGTTTGCAGTCATATCAGTGCCCTCCGGTGCCCAGATAGGCTTCGATGACTTTTTCGTTTTTCTGCACATCCGCAGGCGTGCCTTCGGCAATTTGCTTGCCGTAATCAAGCACCGTAACGCGGTCGCACAGGCCCATCACCAGCTTCACGTCGTGCTCGATCAGCAAGATGGTGCGGTTGTCTTTTCGGATGCGGTCAATCAGTTCGCGCAGCATGACTTTCTCGGTCGCATTCATGCCGGCAGCGGGCTCGTCCAGCGCGATGAGCTGTGGGTCGGTCGCCAGTGCACGGGCGATTTCCAGGCGGCGCTGGTCGCCGTAACTCAAGGTGCGGGCCTTGTAGTCGGCAAACTTGCCAATGCCTACATAGTCCAGCAGTTCTTGCGCGCGTTTGGCAATTGCCGCTTCCTCGGTCTTGAAACTGGCTGTGCGAAAGACTGCACCAATCAGGCCCGAGTGGGTGCGGATGTGGCGGCCCACCATCACGTTCTCCAGCGCGGTCATCTCGGCAAACAGGCGAATGTTTTGAAACGTGCGTGCGATACCCGCCTTGGCCACCTGGTGCACCGCTGTTGGCTGATAGGGCTTGCCTGCCAGCTCAAAACTGCCGCTGTCGGGCGTGTACAGGCCTGTCAACACGTTGAAAAAAGTCGTCTTGCCCGCGCCGTTGGGGCCAATCAGGCCATACACCTGGCCGCGTTTGATGTTGATGCCCACATCGCTCAACGCCTGCAAACCGCCAAAGCGTTTGGAGACGCCCTTGACGTTCAGTACCACTTCACCGGTGCTCATACGGCCTCCTTCGGCGCATTAGCTGAGGTGTTGGCGTTCGAAGTTTTGAGTGATTTGCCGTGCTCCGGTGATGGCCACAGCCCGCGCGGTCGCAGCAGCATGATGGCGATCATCGCCACCGCGATCAACAACTGGCGCAGGATGGCTGCATCCAGCCGCCCGTCGGTCATCGCCTGCAGCGGCCCAGCCACGTAGCGGAGCACTTCGGGCAGAGCCGACAGGAGCACGGCCCCCAAGATCACGCCGGGCAGGTGCCCAATCCCGCCCAGCACCACCATGGCGACGATCATCACCGACTCCATCAGGCTGAACGACTCGGGCGAGATGAAGCCCTGAAACGCCGCGAACATCGCGCCCGACACACCGCCAAATGTAGCGCCCATGCCGAAGGCCAGCAGCTTCAGGTTGCGGGTGTTGATGCCCATGGCCTTCGCGGCAATTTCGTCCTCGCGAATCGCCATCCAGGCGCGGCCTACACGCGACAGCTCCAGCCGATGGCAGATGACGACGCTAACCACCACCAGCACGAGGAACAGGTAGTAGTAGAGCGAGACCGAGTTGATCTCGTAACTGCCAATCGTCAGCTTCTTTCCGAGGTTCAGCCCAAAGAAGCTGATGCCATCAATCTGGTTAATGCCCTTGGGGCCATTGGTGATGTTGACGGGGTGATCCAGATTGTTCAAAAACACGCGAATGATTTCGCCAAAACCTAATGTGACGATGGCCAGATAATCACCTCGCAATCGCAAGGTGGGTGCGCCCAATAGCACGCCAAAAAACCCGGCCACCAGCGCCGCCGCCGGAATCACAATCCACAGTGGCGTGTGCAGGCCGTTGGGGAATATCGAGGCGAACAGCGGAAATGTCTCGGTCAAATGCGGCGAAGCCATCAAGCCAAACAGATAGGCTCCAATGGCAAAAAACGCCACGTACCCCAAGTCCAGCAGGCCTGCGTAGCCCACCACGATGTTGAGGCCCAGCGACAGCAAAATGTAGAGCAAAGCCATGTCGGCAATGCGCACCCAGGCATTGCCAAAATTTTGCAGGATGAGCGGCAACACCAACAGGCCGACAGCGCAGATCAGGATGGTGATCAGCCGTGCTTTGGGGTTCATCGCTTTGGAGATTGTGGTTTTTGAGTTCATGGTGGGCTCCTCAAGCTCTGTCTGCCACGCGCTCACCCAGCAGGCCCGAGGGCCGCAGCGTCAGTACGATGATCAATACGATGAACGCAAAAATATCCGAGTAGTGGCTGCCGAGCACCCCGCCTGTGAGCGCGCCAATGTAGCCCGCGCCAATCGACTCAATCAGCCCGAGCAAAATGCCACCAACGACCGCGCCTGCCAGGTTGCCGATGCCACCAAACACCGCCGCAGTAAACGCCTTGAGCCCCGGCAAAAAGCCCATCATGTGATTGACGGTGCCGTAGTTGGCGGCCCACATCACGCCGGCAATCGCGGCAAGCACTGCACCGATCAGGAAAGTGGCGGAGATCACCATGTCCGGCTTGACACCCATCAACGATGCCACCCGCGGGTTCTCGGCAGTTGCGCGCATGGCGCGACCCAGCTTGGTCTGGTTCACGACATACATCAACACCGCCAGCGAAATCGCCGTCACGCCCAGAATCAGAATCTGCGTGGTGGTGATCACCGCACCGCCCACGTTGAACGGCGCGCTGGGCAGCAGATTCGGGTAGGGTTTGAAGTTGGGCTTCCAGATGATCATCGCGAGCGTTTGCAGCAAGAGCGACATGCCGATGGCGGTGATCAGCGGGGCCAGTTTGGGGCTGTTGCGCAACGGTCGGTAGGCGATTTTTTCAATCGTGTAGTTCAGCACGGCCGCAACGACGCAGGCAATCAGCAAGGCGATCAGCAGGATCAGCCAACCCGGTGTGCCCGGCATCGACTCGCGCATCATGCCGATGATGCTCCAACTGGTCAGCGCTGCCACCATCAGCACATCGCCGTGCGCAAAGTTGATCAGGTTGATGATGCCGTACACCATGGTGTAGCCCAACGCGACCAGGGCGTACATGCTGCCAAGCACCAAGCCGTTGATGATCTGCTGGATCAGTGTTTCCATAGAACTCTCTCTTTTCAGAATGACTGAATCTGTGAATCTGTACCTAGCAAAAAGCCCGCCAAGCGATAAGGATGACGGGCTTTGGGTGCGCTTCGTGGCGGAATTGTAGTCACGGGATTGCTAGGGTTTTCACTCGTGCAAACGGCGAAAAATGGCGGGAAAGACTGAGCCATCAAACAGAAGTGGCTCAAACGGAGAGAAATGGAGAAAAACCGCGAACTACCGAGAAAAATGCCGAAGAGCGGTAAAAAACGGTGGAATATTCAAAGCCTACTGATTGCGTTTCTTCAATTCGCGCAGTCGCTCGGCAATGCGAATCTCCAACCCGCGCTCCACCGGGCGGTAGAAATCGGGCTTGTCCATGCCGTCAGGCAAATAGCGCTCGCCCGCTGCAAAGCCGTCTTCTTCGTCGTGCGCGTAGCGGTAGTTTTTGCCGTAGTCCAGAGACTTCATCAGCTTGGTGGGTGCATTGCGAAGGTGCATCGGCACGGGGCGGGTGCCGTCTTTTTTGACGAAGGCTTTCGCCTCATTGAAGGCCTTGTAGACCGCATTCGACTTGGGTGCCATCGCCAGGTAAATCACACACTCAGCCAATGCCAGCTCGCCCTCGGGTGTTCCCAGGCGCTCGTAAACTTCCGCCGCATCGAGTGCCAACCGCAGCGCGCGTGGGTCGGCCAAGCCAATGTCTTCACTGGCCATGCGCACCAGGCGCCGCGCCATGTATTTGGGGTCGGCACCGCCATCGAGCATGCGCACCAGCCAGTAGAGCGAGGCATCGGGGTCGGAGCCGCGCACAGATTTGTGCAGCGCCGAGATCGTGTCATAAAACTGCTCGCCGCCTTTGTCATAGCGGCGCATGCGCTCGCCCAGCACTTTGAGCATCCAGTCATCGGTGATGTCGCTTTGCTTCTCTTGCCGCGCGGCTACGGCGAGCGTCTCCAGCGTGTTGAGCAAACGCCTAGCATCGCCATCGGCAAAGGCAACCAGGCGATCCAACGCGGCGGGCTCCAGCGGCGGCAGGGCATGAACTTCGAGTGCGCGAGCGACGATGGCTTGCAGGTCAAGTGTTGTGAGCGGCTGTAGCACGTAAACAGCCGCGCGTGACAGCAAAGCCGAGTTAACCTCGAAAGACGGGTTCTCAGTCGTCGCCCCAATGAAAGTGAACAGCCCGCTTTCCACATGCGCCAAAAACGCATCCTGTTGGCTCTTGTTGAAGCGATGTACTTCATCGACAAACACAATCGTGCGCTGCTGCGCCAGCCCGTCGCGCGCGATCTGCGCCTGCTCCACGGCCTCGCGGATGTCCTTCACACCGCCCAGCACCGCGCTGATGGCGATGAACTGCGCATCAAATGCACTGGCCATCAAACGTGCAATGGTGGTCTTGCCGGTGCCTGGCGGCCCCCACAAAATGCAACTGTGCGGCTGCCCCGATTCAAACGCCAGCCGCAGCGCCATGCCCTCGCCCAGCAGGTGCTGCTGGCCGATGACGTCAGCCAGCCGCTTGGGGCGAAGCTGTTCGGCCAGGGGTTGATGGGAGGGTGGGCTTGGCATGGGTTAGATGTTAAATGCTATATTATATATAGCTATAAATCTATTTAAAACGAGAGCTAGAAGCCTATTTTATTCATATTTTCATATTTTCATGTTTTTACTGAACTTGAGTTTTTTATTAACCTAGGAGTTAATTTAAAAGCCTCAATACCGCAACTTGCCACGGTACGGAATCAGCGCTGCCTTGCATCAGTTGTCATCGGTTGAACCTGTTGATCAGGCGCGCTTCGCTCTTTAGCCGACATCACCGATCACTCAGCGGATTCCAGACCCGCTGAAATCCAAACTCCTGAAAATCTTTGGTCTTGGCGGTTGCGAATTGGGTCACTCCATGGTGGCGTAAGGTTAAGCCCAAGCGGGCATCGATGATGCGCCGAAACCCAGCCTTCGTCGTCGAAGCCCAATGCCAAAGTTTGGTTGATACGGCATTGTCATAGTCCACACATCGCCATATCGGGTTTTGTTTCAAGGCCTGGCAGTAGGCTGCTGATTCTTTCGCAGAATAGGGCTTGACGAAAACTGCTGCATTGCGCAGTTGCATGTAAAGCTCTATCAGAACCAGCTCGCAAAGAACGAATTCTTTGCCTTCTTGCTCAGTGCTCACCGCGCCGAAAAAAGCGCGGGCTTGCGCGTGATGCGGTGAATCAGGATCAGCCGCGTGAATGAAGAGGTTGGTGTCAGCTGTGATCCGATCCATTCGCTTCAATCGTACGGTTTAGTCTGTATCTTGAGGGTTGCTTCGGTCGGCAAACCTTGCCACCATGACATCGGCTTCTGGCCTGATGCTGGCCGCATCAACCAAATGGCCGCCACTTCCGCGCAGCAAGGGCATAACCCATTCTTGCGGAGTTGCCGATGGCACAGCACAAGTTTGCACATACGCCTCCATGCCACGGCGTACCAGTTCGGCAACTGACCAATCCCGTTGCGCGGCAATTTGTCGCAGTTGGTTGAAAAGTGGCGCGGGGAGTTGAATTTGCGTTCTTTGCATGATGTCAATCTTATAGCGCCATCAATATGTTGTCAATGTATATCAAATCAAATGTACATATGAGGGATGTACATAAAAACTCTAAAGTGCTAAAGTACATCCGTGTACACACATCGTCGAGGGTTCTATGCAAACCACAAAAGTCTTTCGTAACGGAAACTCGCAAGCGTTGAGAATCCCGGTTGATCTCTCCTATGACGCAAGTCAGGTGGAGATGTTGATCGAGCGCATCGGTGACGAGTTGAGAATTCGACCTGCCCGCCCATCTCTCGCCGGGCTGATGGAGCGTTTCGCCAGGTTCTCGCCGGATTTCATGGCACAGGGTCGGGATGTGTATGAGCAGCGTGACAGGGATGTACTCTGATGCCTTGCTACATGCTCGACACCAACATGTGCGTTTACTTGATGAAAAATCATCCGCAACAAGTATCAGACCGGTTTGCCAAGTGCAAAGTTGGCGATGTCATCATGTCGTCGATCACATGCGCCGAGCTTGAATTTGGCGTGTCGGTATGCAGCGACCCAGCGCGAGAGCGCCAAAATTTGGATGCGTTGATCGAACTCATCGAGGTCATGCCTTTCGCAGCCCATGCCGCTCGCGCCTATGGTTCTGTTCGCAGGGCAACGCGGGACAGAAAATCAGATCATTTGGACAAGCTCATTGCCGCTCACGCGATTGCGCTTGGTGCAATTCTTGTCACCAACCATGAAAGCGACTTTACGGCGTATCCCACCCTCGTGATTGAAAATTGGATCAAGCAGCCGTTGCAGTAAGAGGGTTTGAGTTCGCTTGAATCGTTTTGATGTGCGAATCAGGAACATAAACGCAGTGTTTGCAGAACTGCAGTAAATCAGTTAAACTGCAAATATGCAAGTAACACTCACCATCAACAGTCGAGGGGTCGTCACCTTACCAGCCAAGTTGCGCCGGGCGATGGGTCTCACGACAGACGATCAATTGATCGCTGAAACAACACCTCAGGGCCTCCTGCTGCGCCCGGCGGTGACCTTGCCGTTGGAGCTTTACAGCCCGGCGCGCATTCAGGAATTTGATGAGCTTGAGGCTGAGTTGGCAGCAGTTTTGTGTCCCCGTTGATCGCGGTGCGACCTGCAATGCGCATTTTTCTCGATGCCAATATTCTTTTCTCCGCTGCAAAATCCGCTGGTGCTATTCGTCAATTGCTCGTGAAGCTTGTTGAAAGCGGGCAAGTGCTGGTCGCGGATGACTATGTTGTCACTGAGGCGCGGCGCAACCTAACTCGTAAGGGGACGCCTGGCGCAATTGACTATCTGGATGCTTTGCTCCCGCAAATTGAGGTGAGTCATGTGCAGCATTCGCCGCAAAGCATGAGATCCGCGCAAACAGAGACTAATTGGTTACCTGAAAAGGATCGTCCGGTCTTGCTGGCTGCCATTGCATTGAAGTGCGAGGCCCTCGTCACAGGCGACCGAACTGACTTTGGCGCGGGGTTTGGGAAGGTGTTTGGCGGTGTTACTGTTTATTCTCCAGCGCAACTGGCGTTAGAAATTTTTCGCCCATAGCGACACGCCACAAAAAAACACCGGAGCATAAAAAAGCCACCGTATCAATTGAGGTGGCTTTTTCATTAAGTCAGAATGATCGTCATCCTGACAGGCCGCTGTTTTCCAAGCGGCACTTGTATTGACTAACTCTCTAAGAGATCAGAACTCGTACTTGGCCGACAAACGATAAGCCCGACCCAGCGGATTGTGGAACCGGTCGTCGTACCCACGTGCCTGGAAGCGGCCAGTTTGGTTGGTAAACGGTGGATCTGTGTTCAACAAGTTGAGAACACCTGCCTGCAAGGTCAAACCTTTAAAGCCTGTGTAAGAGACCGACAAGTCGAAGATCGAATAAGAGCCGACTTCGTTCGTGTTGAACGGTGCCACGTTGAACGGGGCGCCCTGGGTGTTCTGGTCACGGTATCCGCTTTGGTAACGGTTAGACAACAAGGTCGACCATGCGCCTACGTCCCAACCAAACGTCGCCAATTGCTGATAGCGAATGACCGGGCCCCCATTTTGCGGGCTGTAGTTGCCCAGTGGATCGAACCACACACCATCAGGCTCAACTTGGAATTCGTACTTGTACACATAAGAACCCCGTACAGAAGCTGTAAAGCGTCCGTTGGCGGTAGCACCACTGGTCCAATTTGCCTGTAGATCGATCCCGGAGGTTTTGGTATCGCCAAGGTTCGCAAAGGTATTCAGGATGTAGGCCAATGGGTCACCACCCGGTGTTTGGCAAGCGCCAATTGCGGCGCGACGATCCGCGGGTGCTTGGCTGCAACGCACGAAAAAGCTTGCGTACTTGGCTGGATCGGCAAATATAGTCTGATCACCTGGCGTTTCGACTTTCGTTTTGAGGTGGTAATCCCACAAGTCAATACCGAACGAAAAGTTTTTGGTTGGCTGAAGCAGTATCCCGAGTGTCCATGCGGTAGACTTTTCGGGTTCCAGCTTGGCGTTGCCACCTTGTAGCTGTTGGAACTGAATACCGCAGTCACGCGAAGGCACTGCCGCTGCCGTTGGCACACCACCGGGACACAAGACCGGATCGTTGAAGCGGTTTGCCGTAAAGGTTGTTGAGTTGGGCAAGTACAACTGATACAGCGACGGTGCCGCAAAGCCGGTGTTGGCCGAACCGCGCACAACGATCATCTCGTTGGGCTGGAAGCGGGCAGACACTTTTGGGTTCACCGTACTGCCGAAATCGCTGTATTGGTCAGCGCGGAGCGAAAAACCCAACTCCAGGCTCTTTAAGACAGGTGCACTCAGCTCCAATGCCAACGCCGAGATGTCGCGACCGCCTTCTCGCAAAGCACCGGAACCCGCCAAACCGGAACTGGCCGCTTGGCTGACCTTGGGAATGTCCGTGTTGTAAATCATCTCCTCCCGTCGAGCCTCCGCGGCCAATGCGATGGACATATCGCCCCCGGCCAGCTTCATGATGGGTCGGCTCGCCTGCGCCGCAAATTGGGTCATCTTGGATTCACCATCCTGGACTTTGCCCAGAACCTGGTTGGCCTGTAGATATGCCAATCCAGCTGCTGTCTGCTCGCCAAACGGGTTGAGCAGCGGTGCTACGCCATTGATGCCCGCTACCCCATTTCGCAGAGCCTGAGTCCTCGGGTAGCCACCCAAAAAGAAGTTCTCGACCTTCGCGTTGGATGTCACGAAGCTGGCCTGGTAGTCCCAGCCAACGAGAGTTCCCTCGAGCATTGCCACCAGGCGTTGCGTGTCATTCTTCTGCTCGCCCTCACGGGAACCGAGTGCTGTTGTGCGCCAAGCAATTGAAATCGGGCGTGTCGAATCAAGCGCCGGGTTGGCAGGCGTAATGCCCTTACCGGGGTAAAACGGGCTGGTTGGATTCATCGTAAGACCGCCTTCAGGCGATGGCGCAATCATGGTCTGCACGTGGTTGTAAGACTTGAAATACTCTACCGACGCCTGATGATCCTTACCCAATGCTGCTGATCCGCGCAGAAAGATCGAGTACTGGTCTTGCACAGGGACGGTGTTGGTAAATGTCTGGGTATCGGCAAAGCAGCGAATGCGCGTGCCGTTCACCTCAGGCGCTGAGATTGAGCCGGGAGGGGCGCAGTTGGGCGATGTCGGGTTTGCAGAACTCACAGTGCCCGTTTGTGTGTAATTAGCTGGAAAAGCCGTGGGGCTGAGAGCGTTCAACCCCTTGTCGGGCTGGTAGGACGTGGCTGAAAAATCGCGCTGAGTGCCTCGCATTGGCTTTTGGTCTCGGAAATTGAAGCCACCAATGAGGTTCCAGCCCTGCTTATTCATGTCGCCAAGACCACCGAGCAAGTTAACAGTCGAGACATCGCCGCCACCGGCCTGTGTCACTTGCGTGGTCACGCCGATCGATCCGCCCTGGTAGTTGGTTTTTGTGATGAAGTTAATCACCCCGGCCACTGCATCCGTGCCGTAGATCGACGAGGCACCGTCCGCCAAAACCTCGATCCGCGCGACCGCCGACAGGGGCAGCGTGTTCAAGTCTGTACCCACTACGGCGAACGGATTCGCCGCGATGCGCTTGCCATTGAGCAACACCAATGTGCGCTGAGCGCCAAGCGACCGCAAGTCGGCGTAAGCAGCCCCGCCGTTGGTGCCGCTGACCGAGCCTGACGTCACCGTACCAGCTTGCGACTGGGTGATGAACTTGACCGCCTCTTCGGCATTGGTCACGCCCGATTTTTGAAGTTCATCGATATTCAAGACTGTCACTGGCAATGCGGCTTCGTTGGCGATCCGACGGATTAACGATCCGGTGACTTCAACGCGATCCAAGCTTGTTTGCTGCGCCAGCACAGGCTGCGCAGCCATAAACGCCAAAGCGCTCGCGCCGCAGGCCGCGAGGACTGAGCGGGCGAGAACCGTTCGTCTAAAAGTTAGATTTTTTTTCATGGATTCTCCAGGTTAGAAAAGGGTGACAAAACTAATAAAAAGGGGAAAAAACTCTAAAAATAATTCGCTGCGCAACCAGTCAGGGTGTCCCCTAACTGTTCCCATGCATTTATGTAACAGCAAACCCTTTCGACTTTACCGAATGGACACAAAATTGCCACCGGAGTTACCCGTTTTATTTAGCAAAGCGTTGCGCTCACACCTCACTGTTCTAGAGGAGTTTGTCTAATTTTGGCGAGCCAGAGACGCAGCGCTGCGGCCAAGAGGAAAAGGGGCCAAGAGGCCCCTACAAATTCAATGCGGGAAGTTTTCGACTTACTCCGTCTTGAACGACAACTCCTGCGGCGTCAATCGCCTCAGACCCCGAATCGCTGGAGCATTTGTTGTGCAACATCGCGAGGAGTACACGTCCAATGCGAAGGTTGCATTTTTGATGCCGCTGTCGGTCGCGTCCAGTGCGAAAATCAAGTTTTAAACCTGCACATTTCCCGCTATGACTTTGGCCACTCTAAATTTCAATCTTGATCAAGCACGCCGTTTGGCTCTGAGTGGGCAAGTTTTGCAAGCGGAAGTG
>JANNFW010000519.1:0-11703 GCA_031380235.1 Rhodoferax sp.
CAGGCAGCACGCGCATGCCCCGGCGAGGAATGACTTCGACCAAGCCTTCGTTGGCCAGACGAATCAAAGCCTCGCGCACAGGCGTGCGGCTCATGCCCAGTTGTAGCGCGATTTCCTGCTCCAGCGCTTGGTAGCCCGGCGCCCACAGGTTGTCCAAAATTTTGCGACGCATGCTTTGATATGCGCCGTCGACCATGGAGGCAGAGTCCGCGATTTCCGGCGTCTTCATGAGAGGTGTTTTCACGAGGGTCATATTCAATACAGCCAATGAACCGGGGGATGACCGGCAACCGGCATGCGCAGCGTGGCAAGGCGCGAGCCCAGCAGGCAACCGAGGTAACCTGTTTGCAGATCAGAACCGCCGAACGCCAGACTGGAGGTGTTTTGCAGCAGCCGACTTTTCACACCATCCAGATGCGGCCGGCCCATCGAATCGGCTTGATACGCCGCCTCAACCCACGCCAAATGATCGGCATCGGCATCTTGCAGCCAAAGCGTTTGGTGGCCATCGGGTGCGACGCGAATCACGCTGTTGCTAACGATGCTGACCACCCACACGTGGCCCTCGCTGTCAAAAGACAAGCCATCGGGGAAGATGCCTGCGCCAAATTCCGTTACCACCTGCTTGGGGCCGAGCGAGCCGTCGTTGGCAATCGCAAATTTCGACAGCCGCCGCGTGAACGTCTCGTTCACAAACAACCATTTGCCACTGGGGTGCACTGCGCATTCGTTGGTGTAGCCCAAGCCATCGGCCACGATGCGCGCGCCCCTCTCACCGTTCTTGTCGACCATTACGATAAAACCATCGTCACAAGACTTGCGGTAGCCCAGCGAACGCGGCGACAGGCGTGTGCTGACCGTGATCCAAAACCGCCCCAGCGTATCCTCCACTACAAAATTGCTCGGCGGCAGGTCTTTGCCTTCGACCGTGCGCAAAAACGGCTCGGTGCGGCCATCGCGGTGCAGCCTGAAAATTCCGCCCAACTCCGCACCCAAATGCGCCAGCAAAAAGCTGCCGTCCTTTAGCAGTGCAATGCCATTGGGCTTCAGGGCTTCGCCATCGACGGGAGAGCCAAGGTAAAGCGACTGTGTGCCGTCTGGCGCGATGTGTGCCACACCGCCACGCCAGTCCGCCGTGTACAGGTCGCCCGCCTGGGTAGCAATCACCGATTCAGGCCGATGCAGGTCATGCCCCACCCAATGAAGTGTGTCCAGTTGGCTGCTGAAGTTGTGATCAATGAATTTCATAACGGATGCATTAATGTATACGTTAAATTTTAATTTGAGACTAGGAATTACCCCAGGCAAGTGTTCAGATCAATTAACCAACCATACGGTCGGTTAATTCGGGTAAACAGGGACGAAGCCATCACTCAAACCCAATTACCATTGGGGACTCCCAAACCCTGGAGCCCAACTTGGAGTTCTCTCACATGAATAAGCTAACGTTGACCTCGCTGCCCGCACTCGTACTTTTCGCCTTCGGCTGCGCGCAGGCGCAAACGGTATTGACCGCCTCCACCTGGGTTCCGCCCACCCACTCTTTGAGCATTGCGCAAAAGGAGTGGTGTGATCTGCTGGAGAAAAACACCACCGGCAAGATGAAATGCAACATCCTGCCGCGCGGTGTGTCAGCGCCTCCTGGCACGTATGACGCGGTGAAAAACGGCCTTGCCGATATCTCGTTCACGGTGCACGGCTACACGCCAGGCCGCTTCGTGATGACGCAAATGGCGGAGTTTCCGTTTTTGGGCAATACCTCCGAGCCCATCTCCGTGGCGTTCAACAAAGTCGCCATGAAGAATCCGCAGTTTGCCGGCGAGCACCAGGGTGTGAAAGTGATTTCGTTCTTCACGCACGGCCCCGGCATCGTGTTCAACACCAAAAAATCGATTGCCAAAGCCGATGATTTGCAGGGCCTCAAATTCCGCATTGGCGGTGGCATGGTGAATGAAATCTCGAAGACGCTGGGCATGAACGTCACACTTAAACCCGCAACAGATTCATATGAGCTGCTCTCAGGTGGTGTGATGGACGGTACCCTGTTCCCCGCAGAATCGACCGAGTCCTTCAAGATCGATAAGATCATCAAGCACGCCACCTTCTTCCCAGGCGGTTTGTACAACACCAGCTTCGTCTTCATGATGAACCAGGCGAAATATGACAAGCTCACCGCTGACGAGAAGAAAGCGGTCGATGCCATTTCTGGCGAAGTTGCCGCGCGCATTTATGGCCGTAATTGGGACAAAGTCGATCGCCGGGGCGTTGCGCTGATGCAGGCCAACAGCGTGCAGATGGTGAAAGCCGATACCGCCTTTGTCGCCGACGTCAAAGCCAAAACCTCCGGCCTGGAGGCCAAGTGGGTCAAAGACGCTGAAGGCAAGGGCTTGCCCAACGCCGCCAAGGTACTGGCTGAGTTCCGGGCTGAAATCGCCAAACAGGAAAAGTAGTCTGTAAGCCCCGCGCCGTCTTGACGCGATATCCACGCCCTATCCCCACTGAAGTCAGATCTTGAAACGAACGCTTGAAATTTTGAGCGGGCTGCTGTGCGGCATCGCACTCTTTGCCATCATGGCATTGACGTTTTTTGATGTCATTGGGCGCAAGTTTCTGAGCCAGTCCATCCCCGGTTCGCTGGAGCTGACCGAGCTGTTGATGGTGATCGTCATTTTTGCAGGCTTGCCCCTCGTGTCGATGCGTGGCGAGCATGTGGTGTTTGACACAATGGACGGCTTTCTGCCCACCTCGGCGCTCGCGCTGCAAAAGGCCATCGTGAATTTGCTGTGCACGGCTGCGATGTTGGGTCTGGCCTGGGTCATGTGGGGCAATGGCGATCAGTTCATGGCCTCGGGTGAAACGACGGCACAACTCAAACTCCTGAAGGCCCCTTTCATTTACGGCATGGCGATTCTGTGTGCACTGACGGGGCTGGTGCATTTTGGAATGGTGCTCAAGCCGTCCACTGACGAATCCGAACCCGCAGCAGGTTCCGGAGTTGCGCTTTGAAAGTAGCGCTTTGATTGAATCGCTGCTGGGTTTTGCCGCCATCTTCGCGATGGCGCTCCTACGTATACCGCTGGCCTTCGCGATGGGCATCGTGGGCATCGTGGGCATTGGCCTCACACGCGGCTGGTCGCCCGCGATGGCGAGCCTGGGGCAAGTGGTTTATGAGACGGGCTTTGCCTACACGCTGTCTGTCATCCCGCTGTTCATTTTGATGGGCAATTTTGTGGCACGGGCCGGTCTTGCGCACGAGCTGTTTGAGGCCGCCTACGCCTTCATCGGCCACTTCCGCGGTGGCTTGGCCCACGCCACCGTGGCAGCCTGCGCGGGATTTGGCGCGATCTGCGGATCGTCCATCGCCACGGCGGCGACGATGAGCAAAGTGGCTTATCCGAGCATGAAAAAGCTGGGCTACAGCGATTCGCTTTCCACCGGCGTGATGGCCGCAGGCGGCACCCTGGGCATCATGATTCCGCCCTCGACCATCATGGTGATCTACGGCATCATCACCGAGACGAACATCGGCAAACTGTTCGCGGCGGGCGTGATCCCGGGGATTTTGACCGCACTGTTGCTGATGGCTGCGATCTGGCTGATGACACTGCACGATCCGGAGCACGCACCTGCCGGCGAGCGCACCTCGTGGCCCGACCGTTGGCGCGCACTGCGCGGGATTTGGGGCGTCGCGCTCTTGGTCGTCGTCGTACTCGGTGGCATTTACGGCGGCTTTTTCACGGCGACTGAAGGCGCGGGCTTCGGCGCATCCGGCGCGTTCCTGTTTGCACTGGCGCGCAGGCGGTTGAGCTGGTCAATCCTGTTTCAGGTGCTGGTGGAATCAGCCCGCACCACGGCCATGCTGTTCACCTTGTTGATTGCCGCCACGCTGTTCGCCAATTTCGTCAACTTCACGTCGATGCCGGGCGACCTCAAGGAATGGATCACGCACTTGGGGCTGTCGCCAATCATGATCATCACCGCGATGATGCTGATCTACGTCGTGCTGGGCACGGTGATGGAAGAGCTGACGATGGTGCTGTTGACGATTCCGCTGTTCTTCCCCATCGTCACTTCGCTCGGGTTTGACCCAGTCTGGTTCGGCGTGCTGATCGTGATGATCGTACAGATCGGCCTGATCTCGCCACCCGTGGGCATGAACCTGTTTGTGCTGAATTCGCTCTTACCCGGCGTGGGGTTGGGCAATATCTTCAGAGGCTGCTGGCCGTTCGTTCTGGTGATGATTTTCGTGCTGGGGCTGCTGATTGCGTTTCCGCAACTGAGCTTGTGGCTCCCGTCATTGATGAAGTAGTTCGCTACAACATTAGTAGCTAATTGCGCACATTAATCGGGAGCTAGAGGCTTATTTTATCCTTAAAATACGCAAAAAGCGGTTTTTGAGTTAAAAATTAACTCCTAGGTTAATCTTTAACGTTCGGGTATGACGCGCGGTGACTTCACGGCGGGCTCCTTCGCAGCGCGCATCATGCTCGCCACTGACAATCGCGATGCAGCAACCCGTACAGGGCAGTGTCGGAAACTTCATCACCTACGATCCAGCGCTCACGAAGGTGACCCTCCTTCCTGAACCCGAGCCGTTCCAGGCTTCTTGCCGATGCTTCGTTTCTCGGATCGATGTCGGCCTCAACCCGGTTGAATTTCAGATCGTTGAAGCCGTAACTCAAGAGCGCTCGTAAGGCTTCGTCCATGTAGGCCTTACCCCAGGCGTGCGACGCCAATGCATACCCAACCTCTGCGCGTCTGCATTGCTCCGATATGGCGAATAGCGTGCATGTGCCGATGAGCATCCCGTCCTCGGTTCGTTCGAGGCCAAATCGCAAGCTCTCTCCCGCGGCCATCGCCTTGATGTCCCGGTCGATCATCGACTTGGCTTGCTTGATCGACTCCCAGGGTGGCGCACTCCAGTACCGCATGACTTTGGGATCACAGAAGATGCCGAGTAACTCGCACGCGTCCGAATCCCGAAGCGGCCGCAGAAGCAGTCGTTTGGTTGTGAAGGTCAGTTGATCGAAGGCGGGCATAGCCAAAGTGGGGGTGTGCAAAAGGCAATGGAATCATACGCGGCATACAAACCTTGTTGGACTGAACCGCCGCCTTGACTGGCCAATGGTGGTGACATAGGTGGTTGTAATCTCGCGCCCCGTATGCTTGGCCAAATTATGACCAGGGCTTTGGCGCGAAATGCGCGTGGAGGGGATCTGTCAGGCTTGTCTAAAAATGAGCGACCACCCGTCATGTCATGTTTGGCACACATTTTTCTTATCGCGCGTGCTTTCAAGCCAAAACCGCAGCACATTGCGCTGTCGCCGTGCTGGGCATCCCACGGTTCACAGTCCGTCAAAATTTTGTGTAGCCTGAGGCGCTACGCACTACAATAGAGTCCGATGATCAAGAGTTTCCGCCATAAAGGCTTGCAACGATTTTTTGAAACAGGCAGCAAGTCTGGGATTCAGGCGTCTCACGCCACCAAGCTGGGCCTTCAATTGGCGGCCCTTGATCAAGCGATACGACCTGAAGACCTGTCAGCGCCCTCTTGGGCCTTGCACCCTTTGAAGGGCGACCTGAAATGCCATTGGGCACTGACTGTGAATGGAAACTGGCGTATGGTGTTCGCTTTTGACGGCGCAGATGCCGTGCTTGTTGATTACAAAGACTACCACTGAGGCTTGATATGACTCGAATGCACAACCCTCCGCATCCTGGCGAAGTTCTCCGCGAGTATTTAGGCGATGTCACTGTGACTGAAGCGGCGGTGAAGCTCGGCGTCAACCGCGTCACACTGTCCCGTGTGGTCACCGGGGCTTCGGGCATTTCCGCCGACATGGCTTATCGCCTGGCCGAGTCCCTTGGAACCAGCCCTGAGTTATGGGCGGGGATGCAGTTGCAGTACGACTTGTACCAAGCCGGCAAGGTTAAGCGTACCGGAATTGAGCGGTTGGCGGCTTAGGCAGGCCCGACGGTAACGATGGAGGCTAGCGCACCACCGCCCTGACAATCACCCGCCCGACTGGCAAATTCGCCGCCTTCCAGCTTTCCATCCCACCCCGATACCAGCCCACCTGGCTGTAACCCAGCTTTTTGGCGCGCAACGCAGCGTTGACGGACAACCAACAGTCGCGGCTTTGGCAATAGAAGACGACGGGTTTGGCGGGGTCGGGGCTGAGCGCTTTCAACAGGCCGGCGAAGCGGCCTTCGTAAATTGCATCGCCTTGCGCATCGTCAAAAGCCAGGCCGCCTGCCAGCAGCGTGACGGCCGATGGAATGGCCTCGTTGACAGCCGCCCATACATCGACGACGAGCGGTGGCTGCGCGCTTTTGAGTGCCATCGCCAACTCTTGCGTTCCGTAGACTTTGATGCCGTCAATCCTCTGCGGCGTGATGTCGTGAACCTTCTGCGTGCGCAGGCCTGTGGCCGACGTCATGGCTCCGCCATACTCTTCGTTGGCGTAGAACTTGTCCGACGGCGCGGTGAGCCGGACTAACGCGTCGGCATGGGCGGCTTGGGCGCTCACGTACAGGTCGCTCACGTCATAGCCGTTGGTGACGCGGGCTTCACACAGGCGCGCGGGCAGGCCCCGGACGTGGTTACAGGCATAGATGGCACCCACAAACGCGTTGATCGTCGTATCGCGGTTACCCGTGGTTCCAACACCTGCTTCACCGACGGGAACCGCAATCGCCTTGTTGTCTTTCAACGTTGAATAGTCGCTGATCAACTTGCGGCACGGGTCAGATTTGCAAAACTGATCGCTCATCTGCTTGAGCTGATCCGCCATGTCTGGGAAGGCGGCTTTAAGCTCCTGGCCCAGCACCATGGGCAGCTGCTTGAAGCTGGCGGGCAGCTCCAGCGCGGTGTAGGCATTGGTGGTGACGATGCCCAGGCTCAAGGCATCAAAGTCTTTAAATTCACTACAGTCTTTTCGCAAAGTCTGCACCGACTTGCAGTGAAACGGTACACGCTTGGGTTCACGGCTGGCATCAAAAACTCGTAACAACGAGCCCGAGTCGTCCATGTCATACAGCGCCTGGTTCATCACGGCAGCGTTGAAGCGGTCTGACATGTTCAGCTTGTAGAACGCGAAAATCTGGGGCTGCAAGATCGGATTGACCGCCTTGGTGGTACGGTCATGCGCGCCGTGGATTCCAATATAGGTCTGCGCAGGCCGAAAGGCATCGGAGAACGAGCGCTTTTTGCCACCCATGAACATGATCGAGCACGCCGAGACGCACGAGCCCGCCGCCACCGTGTTGAACCCGCGCGAAGCGATCAACCGGCCCACGCGCAGGCCCGTCCACAAATCACCGCCGGGTGAGTTGACAAAGGCCACCGTATCCACGCCCGGAGTATCAAACGCGGCTTCAAACTTGGCCAGATCATCGCCCACCGGCCCGGTTGCAAACACCACGCGGCCCTGCACTTCAACCGTCATGGCCTGGCACGCCAGCGTGCTGACAGCAAAGATCACGAATGCAAGGATGCGTTTCATAAATGTCCTTTAAATGGGCAGTTTGGTTAAAAATTAACCTGTGGGTTCATTTTACTCAAAAAACGGAGAATTTTGGCGTTTTTACTGATATTTTAGGCGTCTAGCTCTCGAATAATATGCATAATCAGCTACATTTTTAATAGCATTTATTCACTGAACACAAACCACCATAATGCACCGATGAAACGACGCAGTTTTTTGCACGGTGCCAGCGGTATCGCAATCATTGCCGCAACCAGCCGCCTTGCCGCCCAGACCCTTCGTCACAACCCGTTTGCAATCGGTGTAGCGTCGGGTTCGCCCTCCACCGACGGCATGGTGTTGTGGACACGGCTGCTGGCCGCTGCGGGCGGTGAGCCGCTGCCGGCGGTGCCGATTGAAGTGCGGTGGGAGTTGGCGCGTGATGCGCAGTTCAAAACGATGGTGCAAACGGGGACTGAGCTGGCCCACCCCGATTTTGCGCACAGCGTTCACGTGGAGGTGCAAGGCCTGCCATTGCCGGCGGAAGATTCAGAGCCGCGCCACTACTGGTATCGATTCATGATGGGCGATGCGGTGAGCGCCGTGGGCCGCACCCGCACATTGCCTGCGCGGGGCAGCCAGCAGAAGCTCACGCTGGCGCTGGCCTCGTGCCAAAACTACGAGCATGGCTACTTCAGCGCCTACCGGCATATGGCCGCCGAAAACCTCGACTGCGTGCTGTTTGTAGGCGACTACATCTACGAATACGGCCCCACCCCCAACCGCACGCGCCAGCACAACAGCCCCACTTGCCGCACGCTAGACGAGTACCGCGCGCGCTATGCGCTCTACAAATCAGATGTCGATTTGCAGTCCGCCCATGCCGCCTTTGCGTGGATCGTGACCTGGGACGATCATGAGGTGGAGAACGACTATGCCGATGACCGCGCCGCATCGGGTCGGGGTGAGGATTTTTTGAAGAAGCGCGCTGCGGCTTACCGCGCGTACTGGGAGCACATGCCGCTGCGAAAGGCGCAATTGCCCGTTGGCCCCAACGCGCAGATGTACCGCCGCTACGCCTGGGGCCAAACTGCCAACCTGCATGTGCTGGATGCGCGCCAGTACCGCGATTACCAAGTGTGTACCCCCACAGATCAAGGCGGCTCACGCACGGTGTTTGACAAGACTTGCCCCGAGCGGCTGGGCACCGCGTCAAGCCTGCTGGGTGCGGCGCAAGAGAACTGGCTGGCGCAGGGCATGCAGCAGAGCCATGCGGGCTTTGAAATCGTCGGCCAGCAGTCCATCATGGCGCAAATGCGCACGCCAGCGATGCGGTCGCTGGAGCCGCAAGCCACCGCTGAAGGTTTTTGGAACGACAGTTGGGATGGCTACCCGCAAGCACGAGCCCGCGCGCTGGACGTGTGGGCGCAGAAGAAGAATGTGATCTCGCTCGGTGGCGATGTACATGCCACGTACGTCAACAACTTGGTCACCAATTTTGACGACCCATCGTCCAAAGTTCTCGCGACAGAGATCGTAGGTACCTCGATCAGCAGCCCCAGTTGGCCGCAAGTGGCGACCGACCGCATCATGAGCTACAACCCGCACATCAAGTTTGGCAAAAGCGATCAGCGCGGCTACACCGTGCTGGAGGTTGAGGGCGCGCGGGCGACGGCTCACCTGCGTGTGATCGACAACGCGCGGGTGATTGATTCAACCGTATCAACCGCCGCCAGCTTCACCGTCGAGGCGGGCAAGCCCGGTGCTCAACGCAGCTGAATCGCTCGTTGCCCTTTCGCCGATTGCCATATCGCGCCGCTGCGGCAATGACGCAACCGCCGCACAAACCAAAGCGGCCACATAGGGCAAGGCCTGCAGCGCCAACATCGACATCCACAGCAGCGACTCGGCATGGTCGGCCTTGCGCGTCAGCGCCACAGCGGCGATGGCGACCACGAGCGCAGCCAGCAGCAGCGCTTCCTCCCGCACAGCGGCGGCCCAATTGCGCGATGGCGCAGCCTGCCCGCCCTTCGCGGTGACTTGAAAGACGCCCGCCTTCGTGAACAAGCCTGCCAGCACGCCGCGCGCAATGGCGTGCGAGAGCGCCATGCCCGCAACCGAAGCCCCCACGATGCTACCCACCGAGCACGGCACACGGCGCCAATACAGCAGCGGCCCAATCACCAGTTTGGCGGCGCAAAACATCGCCAAGGGCAGCATGAACAACGCGATGGGCAGTGAAAAATACTGTGGCAACGCAAGCACGCCTGCCGTCCACACCACTGCCGCCCCTACAAAAATAAGGTGCAAGGCATCGCCCATCCACGGCAACCAGCCCGCAAGGAAGTGGTAGCGCTGGCCCAAGCTCAAACGGCGCTGCGAAACGGCCTGCATTCCCAGCAGCTCTCGCCAATGCGCCTTGCAGATTTGCATGCCGCCCTGCGCCCAGCGACGCCGCTGCTTTTTGAAGGCCAAAAAGCTGTCGGGCGTCAAGCCTTCGCCCATCACGGCATCGACATAGACGGTGCGCAAGTTCTGCTGCATCAAACGCAAGCCCAGCTCCGCGTCTTCACACAGACACCACTCAGACCATTGCCCGTGCTGGCGCAGTGCGGTGGCTCGGATCAGCGTCATCGTGCCGTGCTGGATGATGGCATCACGCTCATTGCGGTGGTGCATGCCGATGCGAAAGAAACCGTCGTATTCCCAGTTCATCATCTTTCTGAACGCGGTGGTGCCCCAGTCGCGGTGGGCTTGCGGGGCTTGCACGATGCCGATTTGGGTGTCTTCAAAATAGGCGACAAGACTGCGTAACCACTCGGGTTTCACCACGTAATCTGCATCCACCACGCCGATCACCTGCGCCCGCGCGTCGGTGTGATTCAACGCAAAGTTCAGCGCACCGGCTTTGAAGCCGGGCCAGGTGGGCAGATGGAAAAAGCGGAACTTCACTGAGTCGTGCGCGGGCAATGTCGCGATGAAATCGCGCACGGGCGTCCACAGCGCTTCATCAGCCGTGTTGTTGTCCACGACGATGACTTCAAGCGCTTTGTAATCGAGCGCCTGCAGGCTTTTCAGGGTGGCAATCACCATGTCGGGCGGCTCGTTGCAGCAAGCCAGGTGGATGGAGACGAAGGGCTGATGTACGCCATCGGCCAAGGGCTGGGGTGCAAAGCGCCGCCTCAAGCTGCCGTCCCAAAACAGCTCGACGAACTCGAACAGATGCGCCAGCAAAATCGCCACCATCACGGCTGAGGTGGGGATCAGCAGCGCCAGCATCACCCAATCGCCTGCCGCCATATAGTGCAGCATGGGCAGCGTGATGACCACGGTGGCCAGCGCCAGCACCGCCTGCGCTGTGGCGGCAAAGGCGACACGGGCCAGGAGGCGAAGGCTGGTCAGGCGGCTCAAGAAAAAACTCAACAAAACAAAGCCGGCCAACGACGAGCCCAGCGCTTTCGCGCGCCAATACGGATCCGGCTCAATCGGCCCGCTGAACGCAAACTTGGGGGCGCGCGCCGCGTCAAACAGACCCCAGTACGCGCCTGCACGGCCTTCTTCATGCAGCTTCCACGGTTGATCGAAGGCCTCAATCAGAAAGTAGTCCAGCCGTTCCTTGGAGGCCCGTGCGACGAATTGGCGAACAAAGGCCGCTTGCGCTGCCGGGCTGGCCTGCGCACGCTTGATCGTGTCGCCGCTGCTGGGGTAACCCACTTCGCCAATCACAATCTCTTTACCGGGATGGCGCTCACGTACCCACGCCAGGCGCTGTAGCGACTCTTCCACCGCCGTGTCCACGCCCACACCTTCCCAGTAGGGCAGCAGATGGATGGTGATGAAATCCACCTGATCCGCCAGCTCGGGGTATTTGAGCCACACGTGCCAAGGCTCGGCGGTAGAGACCGGCAGGCGTGTGCCTTGTCGCACCCGCTTTAAGTAGCTGATGAGCGCGGCGGGTGTCAGGTTTTCCTTCAGCAGGGTTTCATTGCCGATCACCAGCCGGGCCACATTTTTGTGCGTTCTCGCAGCCTGCAAAGCCGCTGCAATTTCGCGCTTGTTGTTGTCAACGTCGCCATTGAGCCAGGCACCCAAAGTAAGGCGCAGGCCGTTTTGCGCCGCGATGGCGGGCAGTTCGGGAAATTGCGCGGCGCTGTAGGTGCGGATGTGGCTGGTGACGGTGGCCAACTGCTTCAAGTCGGCAGCAATCAACGCCTGGGCGGGCACTTCGCGCACCCAG
>JANNFW010000003.1:0-2372 GCA_031380235.1 Rhodoferax sp.
CGACTGGGCGGGCTACTCGGTGTTTGAGGAGGCGTTTACCTTGGGGCACGGCGCCGGTGAGGCGTGAAGGTTGGTGCATGCTGAACAGTAGTTGCTACAAGTGCGCCTGCTCGTCCCCATCCCCCCGCGCCACCGGCGTCGCTTTGGCCAGTGCCATCCAAACGTGAAACGGCAGCTTCGTGAGCGCCTTACGTGGCGCAGGACGCACCACGATGAGGCGATCACCTTCGCACAGCATCACCCCACAATCAGGTGGAATTTCTTCGGGCTGAGCGATGGGTTTGCTGCGGGCGGTTTGGCCCAGCACGTACCAGCACTCACCGCCCATGTCCAAGTAGGCGGCTCGCTTTGACGGTTTTTTGAGATCGCCCAGCAGGTCAGCGCGGCTGACTTTGATCTCGTGGACGGTGGGCTCCAGATAGCCTTCAACTGTCGTGTTTCGGATCGAGAAAACGTCCGGGCAAGCGACCACCCAGGCCAGCGATGCTGTACCGGAATCGTCGGCTGTTTTTTCAGGCGCTGGCACCCGCGCACGCAGGCTCAAACCACGCCACACCAATCGACCTGCACGGCCCATTTCCAGCGCGACTCTTTCCACCAAGGCTTCGTGCGCAGACCGTGCTGCCTTGTTCTGGCCCAGCGCCTCGGCCAGTTGCGCAATACCGGCGCTGGTGAGGCGCAGCGTTTCATGGCCGCTGCCGGACAAGACGCGCTCTAACAAACCCACGGCGAGCAATTCAATCTCAAGCGTGTCCTGACACGGCCATCCGGCAGACCGATACACCTCGCGTAACCGTCGGTGGTGATAACGGGTGAGTGTGATCGACATGATTGGCATCATCAGAACAGCGGTAAAACTGGTATTTTGTACAGTATAGTCAAGTCAATTTTTTAACGTGACCACTGATCTCTCACCCCATGTCGCCTGCACCTTGACGGTCACCGTCGCCGTGGCGGTAAGAGCACTGTGCGAGTTCACCGCCAAGGAAGGCAGTTTGGACTTGCGCTTCACGCCAGCACCCACCGCCGTGCAGGGCATCGCTGGGCACGTTGAAGTCACCTCCCGGCGCGGCCCCCAATATGAACGCGAAGTTTCGCTCGCCGGCAGCCATCGCCACCTGCGAGTGCGGGGTCGGGCCGATGGCTACGATCCCGCGAACAACCGCCTGGAAGAAATCAAAACCCATCGCGGTGATGTGGAGCGTATCCCCTACAACCACCGCCAGCTCCACTGGGCACAGGCCAAGGTTTACGCATGGTTGATGTGTCAGAAGTTGGGCCTTGATTCGATGCATGTGGCCTTGGTCTATTTCAACATCACTAGCCAAAAAGAAACCGTCTTCAGCGAGCAGTACGATGCCGCCGCTTTGCGCGTGTTTTTCGAAACCCTGTGCGAGCGGTTTATTGATTGGGCAGACCGTGAAACCACCCATCGCAATGCGCGCGACAGCGCCTTGCTCACGCTTGATTTCCCCCATGGCGAATTCCGCAAAGGCCAGCGCGTGCTGTCCGAAGCCGTCTACAAAGCCAGCGTTGCCGGGCGTTGCCTGCTGGCCCAGGCTCCAACGGGCATTGGAAAAACGATGGGTACCGTATTTCCGGCGCTCAAGGCGATGCCGGGGCAGCGTGTGGACAAGCTGTTTTTCCTCACCGCCAAAACGCCGGGTCGTCAAGTCGCTTTGGATGCTTTGCGGGCGCTCAATGATCCACCTAAAGCCTTGCCCCTGCGCGTGCTGGAGTTGGTGGCTCGCGACAAAAGCTGCGAGCACCCCAGCTTGGAATGTCATGGCGAATCCTGCCCTTTAGCGAACGGCTTTTACGACCGTTTGCCGCAAGCGCGTCAGGCCGCGGCTCAAGCCGTTTTGTTGGATAAGGCCGCCCTGCGCACCGTCGCCTTGCAGCATGACGTCTGCCCCTATTACCTCGGCCAGGAAATGGTGCGCTGGAGCGATGTGGTTGTGGGCGACTACAACCACTTTTTTGACCTGAACGCACACCTGTTCACGCACACCGTCAACGAAGGCTGGCGTGTAAGCCTGCTGGTCGATGAGGCGCACAACCTGCTGGAGCGCGCGCGCCTCATGTACACCTGCGAGCTTCAGCATGAGGTGCTGCGCGGCCTGCGCAGCACGGCACCGGTCAGCTTGAAAACCGCGCTGACCCGGTTGCATCACGCGTGGGACGCGCTCGTGCGAGACCAAACCGCGTCGTATGAGGTACATGACGCGCCCCCCGAAAAGATCATCCAGGCTCTGCAAAAAGTGGTGGCAGACATCACCGAGCTGCTCGCGCAGCAGCCGACTTTGGTGGCAGGGGATCTGCAACGCTTTTACTTTGACGCACTCGTCTTCTTGCGTCTGGCTGAACTGCAC
>JANNFW010000041.1:0-14653 GCA_031380235.1 Rhodoferax sp.
CTTGAATATATTCGTGGGTGTGCTCAGGATGGCCCGTCACCTTGACCGTTCCCACTTTGTAGTACGCCCACAAACCACCCAAACGCCTGCAAATGGAGCAGTTGCAGTTGGTGACTTGCTCTGGGGCGTAAGGAATTTCAATTCGGATGGTGCCGCAATGACAGGTGCCTGAAAGCATGGTGGGTAAGCTCCTAGCGGCTCTTAGCCTGAAACAATTCAATCGGATTGCCAGACGGGTCTTCAACCAGAACTTGCAAACCGCCCGGCCCTTGCACGGGTTCGCTTCGAAACTTGGCACCTGTGGCACGAATCGCCTGCATTGCCGCCTGGATGTCCGCCACGCCGATGACCAGCCGATTCCAACCGCCCGGCTCAGGCATCGAGCCATCGGCCACCGGTTTGCTGGCCGACGTACCGGGGCCGCTCAACCAAAGTGTCAAATCGCCCAGCGCCAGCATGATAAATGGCGGGCCCCATCGCTCGGTCACTGTAAAGCCCAGTGCCGCGTAGAACGGAAGTGCAGCATCTACATCTTTGACAAGGTAGCGAACGGTGGCCATGGACTCTCCTCCGGTTGGTGGTGGATTTCCATTATTTCACTTCCCCCGCCATCACCTTGCGAATCACATCCCCACTGAAACCGCGTGATGCGAAGAAGCGCATTTGTTGGCCGCGCTCTTTGGCATCGGTCGCGACTTCGCCGAATTTACGGTTCCAGATGTCGCGGGCACGGTCCAGCTCGGTCGCTTGCAGGCTGGCGACGGCATCGATCACGGCTTCTTTGTCCAGGCCTTTACTTTGCAGCTCTTGGCGAATGCGGGCGCTGCCCAGTTTGGACTGGCGGCGGTTGATGACGGATTCGATCACGCGCTGCTCGCTGATGAAGCCTTTGGCTTCCAGCTCGTCCAACGCTTTGGCCAAGTCGCCTGGGGCTTCTTCATGTTCCTTGAGGCGCTTCTCGAGCTCAGCGCGGGAGTGCTCGCGGCCACTCAAAAGCCGCAGGGCGCGGCCTTTGAGGGAGATGGCCGCAAGCGGCTTGGCGGCTGGCGAGCGGGCGGGCAGCATGATTCGCCTGGTCGACGCGCTTGCTTAGCTACTTACTTGCTCGGCCTTTTTGCTGGCTTTGGTTTTCACCGGCGCTTCAGGCTCATCGGTGGGCAGTGGCGGAATGCCCAGTGACGCGCGCACCTTGTTTTCGATCTCGGTGGACAACAGCGGGTTCTCGCGCAAAAACTCACGCGCGTTGTCGCGGCCCTGGCCGATTTTCTCGCCGTTGTAGGCGTACCAGGCACCGGATTTATCGAGAATGTTGGCAGTGACGCCCATGTCGATGATCTCGCCGTGGCGGCTGATGCCTTCGCCAAACAGAATGTCGAATTCAGCGGTTTTGAACGGTGGTGCGACTTTGTTTTTAACGACTTTGACCTTAGTCTCGTTGCCAATGGCCTCATCGCCCTTTTTGATGGTGCCGGTGCGGCGAATATCGAGGCGAACCGAGGCGTAACACTTCAACGCGTTGCCACCCGTCGTCGTTTCTGGTGAGCCGAACATCACACCGATCTTCATGCGGATCTGGTTGATGAAGATGACGGTGCAGTTGGTCTTTTTGATGTGGGCGGTGAGCTTGCGCAGCGCCTGGCTCATCAGGCGGGCTTGCAGGCCGGGCAAGCTGTCGCCCATTTCGCCTTCAAGCTCGGCCTTTGGCGTGAGTGCCGCGACCGAATCGACCACAATCAGGTCAACCGCGCCCGAGCGCACCAGCGAATCAACAATCTCCAGTGCCTGCTCTCCCGTGTCGGGCTGGCTGATCAGCAATTCCTGCAAGTTGACACCGAGTTTTTGGGCGTATTGAATGTCCAGCGCATGCTCGGCATCGACAAACGCACAGGTGCCTTGCAGCTTTTGCATCTCGGCAATGACTTGCAGCGTCAACGTGGTTTTGCCGGATGACTCGGGGCCATAGATTTCGATCACACGCCCGCGCGGCAGGCCACCCACGCCCAAGGCGATATCGAGCCCCAGGGAACCGGTGGAGACGACCTGAATGTCCTCAATCACCTCGCCCTCGCCCAGGCGCATGATGGTGCCCTTGCCGAATTGTTTTTCGATTTGGGCCAACGCCACCTGCAAGGCTTTGGCTTTTTCAGCGGCAGCAGGGGTGATGATGGTGTTGATGTTTTTAACAGCGGCGTCCATGAAAATATCCTTAAAAATCATATGGCTAGACAAACTTCTTGAATCATCCAGGGTCTGACTATTTCGACAGGCTGGATGCTTGAACAGTAGTTTAACGTGGTCAGTTGAAATAAGTAAACAGATTTTTTAGTCAGTTTGATTTACCATTTATACATGATTGAAAACGCTTCTCACGACCCTACCAGCGATATCTGGCGACACTCGCATTTGGGTTTCTTGATGGGCCGCGCCTTGCAGCGGTTTGACGCGCGGGTGCTGACCCTGATTGCCGACAACGTGGACGTGCCGCTGGGCCTGTCCAACCTCGCGGCGCGTGCGCAGGTGAGCGCGGCGCACATCCACATCACGCGCCACTTGCCGCTGGCGGGCGCGCGCCTGACTGATTTGGCCTCCAGCGCCGCGATGACCAAACAGGCGATGGGCAAGCTGGTGGATCAATGCGAGGCCTGGGGCTTGGTCACGCGCTCGCCAGACCCACGCGATGCCCGGGCGGTACGCGTGACCTTCAGCGCTACAGGCCTTGTGTGGCTCAAAGCGTTTGAACTGGCAGTGGCGCAGGCTGAAGGCGAACTCAAGCACGCTGTGGGCGAACAGGTGGCGACGGTGATCTCGATTGGGCTGGAGGCCTATGCGGCATGAAAGGGTGCGAGGCCTAAAATCGCACAAACCCGAAGGAGATACTGATGCGCGTGTTAATTGCTGAGGACGATCAGGTTTTGGCCGATGGTCTGCTTCGTGCACTGCGCAGCAGCGGCGCTGCGGTGGACCACGTAGCCAGTGGCACCGAGGCCGATGCCGCGCTGATGACCAATACCGAATTCGATTTGCTGATCCTCGATCTGGGCCTGCCCAAAATGCACGGGCTGGAGGTGTTGAAGCGGCTGCGAGCACGCGGCTCATCACTGCCCGTGTTGATTTTGACGGCAGCAGACAGCGTGGAAGAGCGCGTGAAAGGCCTGGACTACGGCGCTGACGATTACATGGCCAAGCCCTTCAGCCTGCAAGAGCTGGAGGCGAGAGCCCGCGCTCTGATTCGACGCGGTGCCGGGGCCACCAGCAACATCATCAAACACGGCCCGCTGCACTACGACCAAAGCGGCCGCGTCGCCACGCTGGAGGGCAAGATGGTTGATTTGTCGGCCCGAGAGTTGGGTTTGCTCGAAGTGCTGCTGCAACGCGCGGGCCGTCTGGTGAGCAAAGACCAGCTGGTGGAGCGGCTGTGCGAATGGGGTGAAGAGGTGAGCAACAACGCTATTGAGGTCTACATCCACCGGCTGCGCAAGAAGATCGAGAAGGGGCCAGTGCGCATCGCCACCGTGCGCGGTCTCGGTTATTGTCTCGAAAAAATCTAGCCCCGAATGGCTTTGAACCTGTTCCAGCGCGAACAGCGCTCGCTGTTTGGCGAGATTCTGGACTGGATGCTCACGCCGCTTTTGCTCTTGTGGCCGTTGAGTCTGGTACTGACCTGGGTCGTCGCCCAAGGTATTGCCGGCAAGCCGTTTGACCGGGCGCTGGAGTACAACGTGAGCGCCTTGGGGCAACTGGTCAGCGTCGTCAACAACCGCATGCAGTTCAACTTGCCGCTGCCCGCGCGCGAGCTGCTGCGGGCTGACGACACCGACACCGTTTACTACCAAGTGCTGGGTGCACGCGGTGAGTTTGTGAGCGGTGAGCGTGACTTGCCGATTCCGCCGGACGATGAAAAATCAACGCTGGGCGAAGTGCAATTGCGCGATGCTGAATACCGCGGCGTGGATATCAAGGTGGCCTACCTGTGGATCAAGCTCAATATTCCCGACTCCAAACCCGTCTTGATTCAGGTGGCCGAGACGCTGGACAAACGCTCGGTGTTGGCCACCGAAATCATCAAGGGAGTGATGCTGCCGCAGTTCGTCATTTTGCCAATGGCGGTGCTGCTGGTGTGGCTGGCGCTGCTTCAGGCCATCAAGCCGCTGAACCACCTGGAAGAGCGAATCCGCGCCAGGAGACCCGACGACATGAGCCCGCTGGAAATTGAAACCGTGCCACTGGAGGTTGTGCCCATGGTGGCCTCGGTCAACGACCTGCTGTCACGTCTGAAGGATTCCATCACCACCCAAAAACGCTTTTTGGCCGATGCCGCACATCAGCTCAAAACACCACTGGCGGGCCTGCGCATGCAGGCGGACCTGGCACTGCGTGAAGATGCCAATACGGCCGAGCTCAAGCAGTCGCTGCGGCAAATCGGGCGATCCAGCATCCGCGCGACACACATGGTGAACCAACTGCTGGCACTGGCGCGCGCCGAGAGCAGCGGTGCCGCCATGAGTCGCCAGCCCTGCGACCTGGCCCGTCTGACGCTCGAGGTCGTGCACGACTGCGTGCCGCGCGCGATGGAGAGGCACATTGACCTGGGGTTTGAAGGCGCACAACCCGGCTCGCCCGGTGTGATGCTGGACGGCAACCCCACACTGTTGAAAGAGATGGTGCGCAACCTGGTGGACAACGCCATCAACTACACGCCATCAAGCATCGAGAAGCCCGGCGTGATCACCGTTCGTGTGCGGGCCGATGCAATCCTGAACGAGCTGGAGCTGCAAGTGGAGGACTCTGGCAACGGCATTGCGCTGGCCGAGCGCGCTCTGGTATTTCAACCGTTTTACCGTGTGCTGGGCACCGAGTCCGATGGCTCAGGCTTGGGCCTGCCCATCGTCAAGGAGATCGTCGACCAGCACCTGGCCGAAATCACCCTGGAAGAAACCTACCCGGACCAAGTGCCTGCGGGTGCAAAGTTCACGGTGCGGTTCTTGCCACTGCCGCAGACAGCGGCGTAGAGAAAGATTATGCTATATAATAAATAGCTACAAATCTATATATCACGAGAGCTAGGGTGATATTTTATTCAATATTTCGATGAATATGATTTTTGACGCGAAAAATTAACTCTCAGGTTAATTTTAATCATCTACCGTTTCCTCAGGCCCAGCACCATCACCGTACCCACCACGATCAGCGCGCCCACCAGTTGGATGGCCGCAATCGACTGGCCCAGAATGAGCCATGCCAGCGTCAACGCAAACACCGGCTCCACGTTCATGATGGCCGAATTGCCCGCCACACCCAGCTTGGGCAGCACGGTGAACATGATGGTGAAAGCCGTGCCGTAGAGAAAGGTCAGCGCGGCCAGACCCCACCAACCGGGGGTGGCTTGCGGCCAGTGGAAGCCGCCCTGCGTGGTGACGGTGACGAGGGCGATCAAGCCCGCAATGGTCAAGGTGCTGACGGTGCGCACACGGCCATCCAGGTCGCCCGCCTCATGCTGCGTCAGGATCATCGCCAGGCCGAAGGTGGCCGCAGCCGCCAGCGCAAACGCGACACCCGCGCCGATACGCCCCCATTGCTGCGCCGCACCCAAGCCCGAGGTGGCACCGAATACGTCCAAAGCCAGCGCCAAACCCGCCAAAATAAACGGCATGGCGATGAGCACCGCGCGCTCGGGGTGGCGCTGGTACAGCACACGATCCCACAACGCCGCCCAAAGCGGGTAGGTGTTGAAGGCCAGCAGCGCCAGAGCCACCGGCAGGCGCGCTACAGCCGAGTAAAGGCACAGGCTTTGCACGCCGATCAACAAGCCGATCAATGGTAAGAATCGCCTGTGCCGCGCTGTGAATTGCAACGGAACACGGTTGGCTGCGACCACGAGCGCCACCACCAGCGCGGTTGCCATGCTGCGAACCGCGACGGCCGTGGCAACATCTACGCCGTGGTTGAACGCCAAGCGCGCGGCGACGTGGTTGGCGCCCATCATGAAAGCGATCAGCAGCAGCGTTGCAAAGGCAGCGGCGCTCAGTGCGCGGGCTGGGGCGTGGCGTGGCACAAACGTCACGCCACAGGATACAAGCCCCGCACCCGCGCGTGCAGGCGGCTCAGGCCCAAGAGTGCATCGGTGAACGGCGTGGGCACACCCGTCAACCTGCCCAGCTCTTTCACGACAGTGACCAATGCGTCCAACTCAACCACACGTTTCGCCTCGACGTCTTGCAGCATTGAGGTTTTGAATGCGCCGAGCTTCATCGTGATGGCGTGGCGATCAGCGGGCTGCTGGTCGATGGGGATGCCGATTCGTGCACCGATTTCCTTCGCCTCCAACATGACGCTGGAGACAAAATTGCGCACCAGCTCGTCACCCAAAATTAAATCAGTGGTTGCCCCCGTCATCGCGCTGATGGGGTTGACCGTCATGTTGCCCCACAGCTTGTACCAGGCGTCTTTTTGAATTTGCGCGGACAGGCTGGCGGTAAAACCACCTCGGTTTAGCAACTCAACCAAGGCCAGGGCGCGCGGACTGGCCGCACCCGAAGGTTCGCCGATGATCAGCCCGTTGCCAAAATGGTGGTGGATCAACCCCGGCTCGGCCACCGAACAACTGGCGTGCACCACGCAGCCGATGACGCTGGCGGCGGGGATCGCCCGTTCAATCTCGCCCGTGGCATCAACCGCTTTGAGCTGCGTGCCCGCAAACTTGCCGCCAAAGCCCTGAAAGAACCACCAGGGCACACCATTCATTGCCGTCAGCACAACCGTGCCAGGGCCGATCAACGGCGCGATGTGGCGGGCCACCTCGCGCAGCGCGGGGGCTTTCACGGCGATGATGACCAGGTCTTGAACGCCGAAATCGGCGGGGTTCGAGCTGGCTTTGACTTGATGGACTGAAACCGCATCGCCACGTTTCACACGAAGACCGTGCATTTGCAAGGCTGCCAGCGTCTCGCCGCGCGCAACCACGTTCATGTGAGCACCGGTAGAAGCCAGCCCCGCGCCGATCCAGCCGCCGATGGAGCCCGCGCCATAAACGCAAATCCTATTCACGGTAGCTGGCATCCAATCGATCAACTTGCCGCACTAGCGCCGCAAACATGTCTTGCCCCGCGCCGTGGTCGGGGTTGAACTGCAAGGCATCTCGCGTGCAGCGCGCGGCGATCTCTTCGGGCACGGGAATCGCGTTTTGCGGCCCGCCCATGCTGAAAGTGGCCAGTTGAATCTCGCAGGCACGTTGCAGCGTCCACAAAATCGCAAACGTCTGCGGCAGCGTTTCGCCCCAGGCCAGCAGGCCGTGGTTGCGCAGGATGACGGCTTGGCGGCTGCCCATGCTTTTGAGCAGGCGTGGGCCTTCTTCGGCGCGGATGGTGATGCCTTCAAAGTCGTGATACGCCACCATGTTGTGCAGTTGCGCCGTGTAGAAATTGGTCTGCTGCAAACCGCTGCGCGTACAGGCCACGGCCACGCCTGCGGTGGTGTGCGTGTGCATGATGCAATGCGCGCCGGGTACGCCGTTGTGGATGGCGGCGTGGACGGTGAAACCAGCCGGGTTGACCTTGTGCAGCGAACCGTCAAGCACATTGCCCGCTAAATCTATTTTTACCAAGTTACTGGCGGTGACCTCGCTGTAGTGCAGGCCAAAAGGGTTGATCAAGAAGTGTTTTTCACCCTTAGTGACCGAGTCCGGCAGGCGCACCGTGATGTGGTTGTAGATCATCTCTACCCAACCCAGGATCGCGAAGATGCGGTAGCAGGCCGCCAGTTGCACACGTGCAGCCCATTCGTCGGGGTGGAACTGACTGTTTGGCGCAGTGAGGTGCTCAGGTTTCGAGTTGGCGTTCATGATCAATACGCAAGTTCAATAAGTCTTGCTCGGCGCGACGGGTGCTACGGTCGTCTTAAACCGCGCCGCCAAAGCGCTCGTGTGGCGAACCAGCAGGTTCGTCTCAAGCCCCACTGCGACAAAGGTGGCGCCCATATCGAGATATCGGCGCGCCAGTGTCTCATCGGCACTGAGGATGCCTGCGGCCTTGCCGCATTTGATGATGCGCTGGATGGCGTTGTCAATCGCCGCCTGCACCACCGGGTGAGTGGGGTTGAGCACGTAGCCCAACGACGCAGACAAATCTGCCGGGCCGATGAAGATGCCGTCCACACCGTCAATCGCGGCGATGGCCGCCAAGTTGTCCAGCGCGAGTTGCGACTCGGCTTGCACCAGCAGGCAAATCTGCTCGTTGGCTTCGTTCGCGTAATTGGCGATACGGCCAAAGCGCGACGCTCGCACGGCTGCCATGCCGCGAATGCCGCGTGTGGGGCTGTCTACGTCGTCGTTCTGAGGGTAGCGCGCGCACTGCACGATCCTTTGCGCTTGCTCGGGCGTATCGACCATCGGCACCAAGAGCGTGGAGACACCTAAATCCAGATACTGCTTGATGATCATCTCGCCCACCTTGCCATGTCCCATCGGGATGCGGCAGATCGGGTGCGATGCGGGGTAAGCCGCTATCGCCTGCAACTGCTGCAGCACGGCACGCGGCTCTGCAGGCGTGTGCTCACCATCGACCAGCAACCAGTCGAAGCCGGCACCTGCGCAAATCTCGGTGGAGTAAGAATCGGCCAAGCCCAGCCAAAGGCCAATCTGGGCCTGCTTGTTTTTGAGGGCTTGTTTGAAAGAGTTGACGGGTGTTTTCATGGTGTTTGGTGAGTCTTTTCCGTTAGGCTCTATTTTGGAAACAAGGGGTGAAGCGTGCTGTGCTTGCCATCATAGGCCTGTGCGCCTTCGTCGACCTGCACCGTCATGCCGATGTGATGCCGCTCAAAAGCGGAAGCCAGATGGGTTTTGGCACGGGTCAAGATGCTCTCGCCGACCTTTTCTTTAACGACCTGCGAGCGCCCAGCCGCCATGCGCACGTTGAGGTAGATGAACCCATATTCACCACTGCCACCCGCTGCGCGCCCGGCTGCACCGCCATCCGCCACTGCATAGTGCGCAGCAGGGTAAGCCAACACGCGCGTGCCACCGGTAGGGAATACCGGTTGCCCCGCTTCATCCCGCTGTTCCAGCATGGTGTCAGCCAAAGCGCGGCACAGCGCCGTCATATCCGTCTTGGTTTCCAGATTGGGCGTGTACAAAATTACCAGGTGCGGCATGTTTATCGTTCTACTGTCATGACCGCAACGGTGCAGCCCACCGCGAAAATGGGGATCGGTTGGTAGTGCCAAACTTCGGCTTTGCCGCGTGCTGCCGCTGCCACCGCAATGAAGTTGCGAATCTCAAACCCGCCCTGGCCCGCTTTTGCGTAGGTGGCTTCGTCGGTGTAGTTCAGCAAGGCGGCTTTGTCGTTGCGGCAAAAGCGATCGAGAAAATCACGATCCCACGTCTCGTTGATCTTGCCCGAATCGGGCGTGGCCGGCCAGTGGGAGATGCCACCCGTGCCAACCATCGCGATGCGCTCCGGCGCGGCATCACACGCCTTGCGCAGCGCCTCGCCAAACGCCCAAACGCGATGCAAGGGCGTGAGTGGCGGCCCCTGGCAATTGATGTTGACGGGGATGATGGCCGTGTCGTACTTTGGTGTCAAAAAGTTCAGCGGCACCATGATGCCGTGGTCAAACTTCCATTCTTCGGCATAGGCCACATCAACGTCCTGCATGACGCTTTGCACAATGCGTTTTGACAACGCCGCGTTACCCGGGATTTTGGTTCTCGCAATGCCCAGCCACGCTGAGTCTTCAATCGGGCCTTCATAACTGTCCGCCATGCCCATCGCATAAGCGGGCATGTTGTTCATGAAAAAGTTAGCGAAGTGCTCGGCAGCGATGATGATGACCGCGTCGGGTTTCGATGCTGCAAGCGCCTCACCCATCCTGTAAAACTGTGCGTGCAGTGCGTCTTTCAAAACCGGATCTGCCAGGTGCGCCCGTCCCGTGATGCCGGGGGCGTGGCTGCAAATTCCAGCGAAGACCAAACTCATGTCTAAACCCCTGCGACTTTCTCGCTGGTGGAAGTGGTCATCGCATAAATGCCCGCGCGCACCGCCCCGTAGCGGCGCACCCCCTCGCGCATGGCTTCCAGGTAGTCAGCCCAGGCAACGCCGAGCAAAGGTGCGAAATGCATCAGCAACTGGCCGTTGCAGCCCAGCACGTAAAGCTTGCCAATGTCGCCGTCCGAGATCGCAGTACGTTCTTCAGTCGTTAAATCGTAGTCAATCAACAGATTCTCACGATCATCCTTGTAGCGCCGTTGCACGTGTGCATCACGGTTTAGGTGGTAGAGGAATTTTTGGGTGGCGTAGAGGCTCATGGCGGGCAAATCAACTGTACTTCGGGGAAATAGGTTTTGTAGCGGGCCCGGTCGCGCGTGAGGATAGTCCAGCCTTCGGACTGAGCCTGTGCACCGATGAAAAAGTCGGCCAGCACGCCAGTCTTGGTGCTGCTGCGCTTGCGGTACTTTGCAAAGGCTTGGCCTGCCAAACGAGCGCAGGGTTTGGAGAATGGCTCCATGCGCATGCCTGTGTCCTGCATCAGCCTGTCTACCGCATCCGCAGCGCCAGGTACGGCGCAAAGCTCGGCATAGATCACCGCGTTGAGGGTGAGCTGATTGACCTGGCTTGCGGCAAAAAGCTGCTCCTCGGACCACTCCTTCCACTGCGAATCGGCCTTGAACAGGTCAACAATGACATTAGTGTCCACCAGGATCACGGTTTGTTCCAGTCATCCCCGCGCGTCATGCGCATGAGTTCATCCGTGCTGGGGCCGCCTTTGATGATGCCCGCGTATTTAGAAAAGGGGTTCACGGCTTTTTTCGGCAGCTTCTTTGCCGCTGAAATGACCACCCGACCATGCGGCAGGGTTTCAAATTGAATGCGCTCGCCAGGACCAACGCCTAGATAGTCACGGATCGGTTTGGGGATGGTGACCTGGCTTTTGACGGTGAGGGCAGGGGTCATGACTGGCTCCAAGTATTACAGGTCAGAATTGTAATACTTTCGTTCAATTTGATCAAACACCCCAATGCGGAATGTGATGCCCGCCCAGTGACACCGCTACATTCTTAGGCTCGCAAAACACCTCATAACTCCAGCTACCGCCTTCGCGCCCTGTGCCGCTGGCTTTAGTGCCGCCGAAGGGCTGGCGCAGGTCGCGTACGTTTTGGCTGTTGACGAAGCACATGCCTGCTTCAACGGCTGCAGCCACGCGGTGCGCCCGGCCAATGTTTTCCGTCCAGACATAGCTTGAGAGGCCATATTGAATGTCATTAGCGAGTCGGATGGCATCGGCTTCGTCTTTGAACGGAATCAGGCAGGCCACAGGGCCAAAGATTTCTTCCTGCGCAATGCGCATGCGGTTGTCCACATCGGCAAACACGGTGGGAAGCACATAGTTGCCCTTCTGCACTCGCTCAGGCAGTACGGGCGAATCCAGGCCACCGCACAGCATCGTCGCGCCTTCCTTTGTACCCAGCTCAATGTAGCTGCGCACCTTGGTCAAGTGGGCTTGCGAGATCATCGGACCGACGATAGTTTTTTCATCCAGCGGATCTCCCACAGTGATGCGTTTGGCTCGCTCAACGAACTTGGCGACGAAGTCGGCGTAGATCGACTGCTGAACCAGAATGCGGCTGCCCGCCGTGCAGCGCTCGCCGTTGTTGCTGAAGATCATGAAGATCGCGGCATCCAGCGCGCGGGCCAAATCCGCATCCTCAAAAATTACAAACGGCGACTTACCACCCAGCTCCATGCTGAACTTCTTCAAACCCGCTGCCTTGACGATGCGATTGCCCGTGACGGTGGAGCCTGTGAATGAAATCGCTCGCACGTCGGGGTGCGCGCACAGCGGCTCGCCCGCTTCTTTGCCAGTGCCGTGCACGATGTTGAGCACGCCCGGTGGCATGCCCGCCTCCAAAGCCAACTCACCCAGGCGCGCGGCGCTCATCGGCGAGAGTTCACTCATTTTTAAAACTGCTGTATTGCCAAACGCCAAGCACGGCGCAACCTTCCACGTAGCCGTCATGAACGGCACGTTCCACGGGCTGATGAGTGCGCACACACCTGTGGGGTGATACAGCGTGTAGTTCAAGTGCGTTTCGGTCGGATAGGTGTGGCCATCCACCCGCGAGCACATCTCTGAGAAATAGTAGAAATTGTCAGCTGCGCGGGGTATCAATTGCTTGCCTGTTTGCGCGATGACCTGGCCGCAGTCGTTGGTCTCAATCAATGCAATGTCAGCGACATTCGCCGCAATCAAATCGCCCAGCTTGCGAATCAACTTCGCGCGCTGCGGTGCTGGCATGCCCGCCCATTTGGGGAAGGCTTCCTTGGCGGCGGCTACTGCGGCATTGACTTCTGATTCTCCGCCTGAGGCGACCTCGGCCAACACGTCTTGCGTAGCCGGGTTGACGGTTTCGAAATAGCTGCTGCTTGCAACAGACTTGCCGTTGATGAGATGGTCAATGCGCAATCGTGTTCTCCAGATTTCCTATCGATTCAATACTCGTCACCACCGCATCCCCCACCTTGCAATCCACCACGCCATCGGGCGTACCCGTCAAAATCAAATCGCCCGGCTGCAAGCTCATGAAGCTGCTGAAATATTCGATGAGGAAGGGGATGTCAAAAATCATATCGCGGGTGTTGCCCGATTGTGTGATTTGACCGTTGACGGTGGTTTTCAAGGCCAGGTTCATGGGGTTCACGATGTCCTTCGCATCCACCCACCAGGGGCCAATCGGCGTGCAAGTGTCCCGGTTTTTCACGCGCAGGTTGGGGCGGTACCAGTTCTCCAGATAGTCGCGGATGGCGTAGTCGTTGGCTACGGTGTAGCCCGCGATAAAGTCGTAGGCGTCGTCGCGCCTGACGTGTTTTGCCGCTCTGCCGATGATCACCGTCAGCTCGCACTCGTAGTGCATGAATTGCACATCAACCGGGCGACGTGTGAACGCGCGATGGCCGATCAATGTGGATTCGCCTTTGATGAAAACCAGTGGCTCCTCGGGCGCTTTGAATTCGAGTTCTTTGGCGTGGTCGGCATAGTTCAAGCCGAGTGCCAGGATGGTTCGTGCTTGCTGTACGGGCTTCAACGGCGGTAGCCAAACCACAGCATCCTGCGACACGAGCCGTCCGTCTTGTAATAGCAACTGGCCTTCACGTTCAACCGCGTGGTGTGTCGCGCCCGCGTAGGCAACTCTGGCGTGTTTCATGAGATCTCCGCGACTAGCGTGTTCGCTAAAACACCCAGCGCCGGATGGCTTGGCGCGCTGATCTGAATCACGTCGCCCACTTCGGCAAGTGGCCTGCCACCGCCGGGCAAACAGTCGCAACCCAGCATCAGCACATCGCCCTCTCGAAGGGTCATGAAGTCCGCCACATCGGTCAACAGTGTCTGCGCGTTTCGCACCAAGTTAGAAAAATCGACGGTTTGCTGCAAGTCACCGTTGATGCGCACCTCCAACTTGAAAGCTGCGGGGTTATCAGCCGTCACGAGTTGTGAACCAATGCCCAAAAAGCTATCCAGGCACTTGAACTTGACAGGTGGCCTGAAAAAGCTGGCGTGCGGGATCGACAGGTCGTTCATCAGCACATACCGCACAACCGGCCCGATCACCATCGCCACGGTCGCACCGACCTCAACCTGACTCACGCTTGCAGGCACGGGCACGGACGACCCGTTGACGCTCCAAGTGTTTGCGGTCTTGATGTACAACACAGGCGCTTGAGGCGGTGCCTTGTAGGGCGGCTGCAACATCTGCGCCGCAAGCGCGGCACGCTCGGCCGAGAAGTTCAATAGAACGCCGTAGACCGTGCCAGCAGGAGAGTAGTGCGATGCCATACGGTTTCAGTGTATTCAAATAGAAACTGTAAATGTATACAGTAAAATGCATCCATGGCCAAAGAAAAGACAGTTTTTACCTGCACCGAATGCGGCGGCACCAGCCCCAAGTGGCTGGGCAAATGTCCTGCGTGCAATGCGTGGAACACGATGATTGAGTCGGTGGCAGAAAGCAATGCGCCGACCAAGAACCGTTTTGCATCACTCGCCAAAACCGCGACGGTGATGGCGCTGGGCGACATTGAAGCCACCGACATGGCGCGCACGCCCACCGGGCACGAGGAGCTGGACCGCGTGCTGGGCGGCGGCATGGTCGAAGGTGGCGTGGTGCTGATTGGCGGCGACCCTGGCATTGGCAAATCGACCTTGTTGTTGCAGGCGCTGGATTCGTTGCAGCGCAGCGGGCAAAAGACCTTGTACGTGACGGGTGAAGAAAGCGGCGCGCAGGTGGCTCTGCGGGCGCGCCGGCTGGGGCTGGACAACTCGCAGGTCAAGGTGCTGGCGGAAATTCAACTTGAGAAGATTCTCGCTACGCTGGCTGACACCCAGCCCGATATTGCCGTCATCGACTCGATTCAAACCGTCTATTCGGACCAACTCACCTCCGCCCCCGGCTCGGTGGCTCAGGTGCGTGAGTGTGCCGCGCACCTCACGCGCGCGGCCAAGGCGAGCGGCGTGTGTATCGTACTGGTCGGCCACGTCACCAAAGAAGGTGCACTGGCCGGGCCGCGTGTACTGGAGCATATGGTGGACACCGTGCTGTACTTTGAAGGCGACACGCACAGCAGTTTTCGCCTGGTTCGCGCCATCAAAAACCGCTTTGGCGCGGTGA
>JANNFW010000047.1:0-1816 GCA_031380235.1 Rhodoferax sp.
CACATCGCGTTCATGCGGGGCGTGCGGGAGATATTTTTGGTCAATACGGTTGAAGAGGCCTTCGCGCTCAAGACGCAGCACGCCGGATATCTGCTGGCTGGCGAAATCGGTGCACTGCCCATTGCGGGGTTTGACCTCGACAACTCGCCCCACACCTTCTCCACCGCTGATCTTGACGGCAAATCGCTGGTGCAAAAGACGACCAACGGCGTCAAGGCTACCCTGCTCGCGTTGAGCGCTCCGACAGTCTTCGTCACGGGCCTATCCAACGCCCGCAAGACCTCGCTTCACACCAAGGCTCTGGCAAGCAGCATCCCGCACTGCCGCATCAACATCATCGCGTCACACCCACAAGATGACGACGATCTAGCCTGTGCTGAATACATCCAAGACCAGCTCCTGGGCCGCAATAGCATTCCTGTTGAAGCGATTCAAAGCCGAATCAAGAACGCGCGGTCCGCCAAAAAATTCTTTGACCCCGAGCAGGCTGAATTCAACGAAAAAGACATTGCCTTTTGCATACGCGAGGTCGATTGCGACTTTGTCATGCAGGTCGATAGCAACGCCCGCCCGCCTCGCATCGTCAAGCAAGTCAGCTTGACCCTAACCCGAAGTGCAGTGGTCTAAATCACAGCCCGCCCCGGCGCGTGGGAGCCTTTGATCTGCGTACGGTGCATCACGCGGCGCGCCTTGGGGTCGAACGGATCGCGCCGGTGCATGGTGGTGCGGTTGTCCCACAGCACCAAGTCGCCCAAGGCCCAGCGGTGCTGGTAAACCGTTGTGCCGACATAGCTCCAAAGTTCATTCAGCAGCCGCTCAGAGTCTGCCAGTTCCAGGCCCATCACGTAGGCATTGCGCCTGCGGCCCAGGTACAGCGCGAAGTCGCCTGACTCTGGATGCTGAATGATGGCGGGATGCGCGGTGCCGACCGAAGTGCGGGGGTCGCTGGTAGCGGTCATGCCCTTGCGGGTATTGCCGCCCGAGTCAAACGTGCCGTCGTGTTTGATGTCAAGGTGCTTGATGCGGTCAATAAGAGTGCGCGGCATCGTCGCCAATGCGTCTTTCATGCTGCTGAAGGACGTGTTGCCACCCAGGGCGGGAATTTCCAGCGAATAGAGCATGGACGCATCGGGCGGCATGGCAGCGTAGCTCATATCGGTGTGCCACACCGCCTCACCGTCGCCCAAAGCACCAATGGGTTCGCCTTTGTTATCCAACACATTGGAGACAACATAGACCTCGGGGTAGCCTTCGGGTGATTTGCGGCCTGCGCCTTGATTCGGCGGCGAATCCAGCGCACCAAAGTGCCGCGAAAAAGTCAGCAAATCATCATCGCTCAAGTGCTGGTTGCGAAACAGCAGCACGTCATGCCGATACCACGCGGACTTGATCCGGGCGATGTCATCGGCATTGACGTCTGAAAGGTCAACACCCCTGATCTCTGCACCGACCGAGCCAGTGCTGTGGACTTCAAACTCGGTAAATATTTCTGCGGTCACATGCAACTCCTGCTCGGGCTCAAAAGGGTTTTTACTTGAACGCGAGTCTAGCGTGCAAACCCGCTTGCAATCGCAGTGATAGCGCCACTGCCGCATATAGCCTCAACTTCTGCCAATTTATTCACGGATAATGGGGGTACCCGCATGCGAAAATATCACTGGTCTGACTGATTGCTCCCCGTCCTGTTCTTAAGGTTGATTGATGGCTGACATGTTTTTGATTTTGTGCATCGTGCTCAGCGCGTACTTCATCCGGGGCATCACGGGGTTCGGCTCTGGTTTGATATCGGTTCCGCTACTCGCGCTCTCGCAGCCAC